>CAZTME010000012.1:0-19112 GCA_964614795.1 uncultured Pseudomonadales bacterium
ATCTAGACTATTTTAGAGAAATAAATGATGATGCTATAGATAAAATTCAAAAATCAAGAAAAATAGACACATTTTAAGAAAATTTCCATTATGAACAAAACGATCTACAAAAAAAACAAAATAACTTCAGCTAAAACTGAAAAAAATGATAAATCAGATTCATTTATTATTCCAACAGAAAAACTGCGTTCAATGCGTGATACAGTTTATTTTGTCGCGGCTCTCATGGTGGCAATTATTGGCATTCGCTTTGTGGCCAGAGATTTAATTGCGCCAGTTTTATTGGCACTTTTTCTCACAGCTTTGATGATGCCAATTTTTAAGTATTTTCGTCGTAAAGGCTTTGGTAGTATCACTTCATTATTATTAATGCTAGGTTCTGCTTTATCGGCAATTATTGGTTTAATTGCATTGCTAAGTTGGTCAGTGATTTTGGTTGGAGACGCTATTTCTGCAAGTTTAACTCAATTTTCAATCTCAAGTAATAACTTTGTGGAAAGATTGATCGGTGATCAACAAATCGTTAACTCGCTTTTCTCAACAATTCAGCCGGATGTTGTTTTAGGATCGGCAATCTCTCTTTTGGATTCTTTGATTGGCGTTGGCTTAAGCTTCTTAGTTGTTGCCCTTTTGTCGGTCATGTTGCTTCTTCACATTGACAGCGTTCCTAAAGATTTAGCAGTTTCATTAATGAAAGAAAGTAGCGTTCTTTCCAGATTTCAAAGGTTTTTTCAAGCCACTTCTTTGTACATGATTGGTAGATTCAAAGTGAACTTAATTACAGGAGTACTCTTTTTAATCTCTTTGGTTTTTATGGGTATTCCTCATGCGTTTTTGTGGGGATTATTAACCGTGATTTTAAGTTTTATTCCTTATGTTGGCATAGTTTTGGCCGGATTAATGCCCACTTTGTTGGCCTATTCTCAAGGCGGTTTTGTTTTAGCTTTGATTGTCGTGGTCGTTTTAACTGCGCTCAACCTGTTTACAGAAAATATTTTGGATCCCTACATTCAAGGTCAGCAAACTAAAATTTCTGCGGCGGCCATCATTATCGCCTTTTTGTTTTGGACTTGGCTTTTAGGTCCAATAGGAGCGGTTTTATCCACGCCGTTAAGTGTTCTACTGAAGTTTGTTCTGGCGGATTATCAAGAAACCAGGTGGCTAGCTTCACTCATGGAAGGAAATTACGAGGCTTCAAAATCGCAAGTCAATAAAACCGGTTTTCTCAAAAAATGGTGGGGAAAAATTGCTAGCTAAGATTTACGAGCATTTGGAAACTCAGATTCAAGAAGTTCTAAAGTTTTCTTTGCTTGTTCTTGATTTTCGGATCTTAAAAAATCTCTATATTGATTTAACAATTCTTCATATCTTCTTCCCTTATCATCAGCTAAAGGTGAGAAGGCTGTGTAAATTACAATGGCCGCAAGTGCTTCCTCATCACCAGCATATTTAATTCTCAAAGAATCAATGAGATACTGTGTGAGTGTGGCTGGATCATTAAGAGTTAAATGATCTTCATGAGAAAGTGGCATATTTCAATTGGCAGAAATTATAACACTTAACATTTAACTTCTAAATTAGTGATTTCTTAATGTACAATAAGGATATGAACTTATCAGTCGGTATTGTAGGTTTACCAAACGTGGGCAAGTCCACACTTTTTAATGCTTTGCTCAAAGAGCAACAGGCTTTGGCAGCCAATTATCCCTTCGCCACCATAGACCCTAACATTGGTGTGGTGCCGGTGCCGGATAGAAGATTAGATGTTTTGGCAAAAATCGTTAACACTTCTACGATCAAGCCTGCCACGATTGAATTTGTTGATATTGCCGGTTTAGTTGCCGGAGCCAGTCAGGGAGAAGGGTTGGGCAACAAATTTTTAGCTCACATTCGTGAATGCGCCATCATTTGTCATGTTTTGCGAGCATTTGAAGATGAAAATATTATCAGAGAAGGAGCAACGGAACCTCTTCAGGATTTGCAAGTGGTGAGAACGGAATTAATGTTAGCCGATCTGGCCACTTTAGAAAAACAAGTGGAGCCTAAAGTCACAAAAGATAAGGAGTTACTAGATAACTGGCGAGTAGTGATTGCATGCAAAAAAGCTTTAAATGATGGAACACCTTTAGTAAAATTAGTCGAGAATGAGGCAGTTGCGGACGGTTATGGTTTAGCGGGAGTTTCTCAGGAAAAATTAGCCATTTTGGCAAAAGATTTATCATTATTGACGGCTAAGTCCGAATTATTTGTCATCAATGTAAGTGAAACACAATTATCTGCGGAAGGAGTTGAAACGCTTACAAGTCGTTATGCTCAATTATTAAATGTTTCCAGCGACAGAATTATTGTCATGTGCAATCAAGTTGAAAGCGAACTGGCCGCACTAGCAGATGAAGATAGATTGGCATATTTGGCGGAATTGGGTTTAAGCAGTAGTGGACTGGACAGATTAATTATCGCTTCATACTCAACTTTGCATCTGCAAAGTTTTTTGACTGCCGGTGAAAAAGAAGTCAGAGCTTGGACCATTAAAAAAGGAACGGTGGCTCGTCAAGCTGCAGGTGTAATTCACACCGATTTTGAAAGATTGATGATTAGTGCTAAAGTTGTTTCTTACGGCGAATTTGTGCAATACAATGGTTGGAAAGGTGCCAAGGAGGCTGGTAAAGTTCGTACCGAAAGCCGAGATTATGTGATGCAAGAAGGGGACGTGGTGGAGTTTTTAATTGGCAAATAACAGGATTGTTGCACAATAACAAAGCGATTCATTTGCTCATCATCAAATTAATTTATGTTCTTGTTGTTACGCGACAAATCCAATTTTTATGCTATAATACCCCAGCTCGGTTCGTTCAGGAAATTCCTGAAGAAATCCAATCGCTCTCCGAGCTAACGAAAGGGCAAATGAAAATAATTGCAGATAAACGTATTCGTCAATACGAATTAACTTTTTTACTTCCGGTAAGTTTAACTACGGATGAAGTTAAATCAATTCATGAAAAGATTGAATCTTTAGTTAAAAAACACAAAGGTGAAGTTAAAGATTTGCAAGAATGGGGTAAAAAAACCCTGGCTTACGCTGTTCGTTTTAAAAGCAAACCTCAACACGAAGCAAACTTTTTTCATTTCTTAATCGAACTGGATTCCACTCAAGTGCAAGCGTTGGAAAAAGCTGTTAAATTGGAACCAATGATCATGCGTCATCTTTTGGTTTTGGCACAGCCGGAAACCACTCCATTAGTGAAAGAAGAAAAATCTCAAACTGCTGAAGGAAAAGAAGTTAAGAAAAAAGTTCCGGCAAAAAAAGCTAAAACTTCTACAGTAAACGCTACAAAGGAATAGTAAACTGAAAGCATAGTAAAAAACTGTTGACCTAACGAAAGGTTCACAAGAAAGGAAAAGTATGTCCGCACGTTCACTCAATAAGGTAATGATTATCGGTAATCTTACCAGAGACCCAAACATGCGCTATACGCCAAATAATACGGCTGTTTGTTCATTTGGTTTGGCTACCAATCGCACCTGGGCATCTGCCGATGGTGGTGATAAACAAGAAAGAGTTGATTTTCACAACATTGTGGCTTGGTCAAAACTAGCTGAAATTTGCGGTCAATTACTACATAAGGGTGACAAAGTTTATGTGGAAGGAAGATTACAAACTCGAGATTGGAAAGCTCAAGATGGCAGTGAGCGTCGCATTACTGAAATCGTCATTGACAACATGATTCTGCTTAGATCCAGTGGTTCGAGTAATGAAAAAGCGGAACAAAATCAAGAAGAAATGGGAGCAATGGACGACACCCCAATTACTGCTGATAATACCGCCGATTCTGTCGCCGACGATATTCCTTTCTAAAGATTGAATAATTAAATAATAAAGAAAGCAATTTATGCCAATGAAGAGAAAATATAAGCCCAAAGCCACCAGGCCGAAAGAAACTGGTTTGTACTTTTCCTATAAACAACCTGGAGCGTTGAAAAAATTTCTGACTGAGCAAGGATCAATTATCCCCAGAGGAGAAACTGGATTATCTCAAAAAGATCAGCGCAGAATGGCTGTGGAAGTGAAAAGAGCAAGGCATTTGGCTTTGCTACCATTTACACAAACATTGTAAGCGAAATTTTTTTTTCTCAGATTGAGAAATTAAGAAATTTAAGTTACACTTACAGCCCTATGAAGTCTTCATGGAAAAAAATTCTTGGTCAATCAATTATTGTCATCTTGCTTGTAGTTTTTGGCGCGGTTCTTCAGGATCGCTATAACTTCTTAAGTCTCACTCCACTTGCGCACAACTCTTCATCCGGTTCTTTTTCTTCTTCAACATTGCCACTAATTACCAACGGAGAAACCCCTGCTGATTTTGCAAAAAAAGTGGATATGAGCGTTTTTTGGCAAACTTGGAGATTATTGGAAGACGAGTATTATCTAACAGAAAAAATTGATCCTCAAAAAATGGTGGATGGAGCGGTAGCCGGTATGGTGTCCGCTCTTGGAGATCCATATACAGCCTACTTACCACCAAAGGAGTTAGAGCGAAGTGGGCAAGACTTGGCCGGTAGTTTTTATGGAGTGGGAATAGAGCTTGGTTTTAGTGAAGAAGGAATTTTATCGGTGATGGCGCCACTTGATGGTACTCCGGCTCAAAAAGCCGGTTTGCAACCCAATGATCTCATTTTGAATGTTAATGATCCTGCAAAAAATATCAATGAATCGACCAGTGGTTGGTCGTTGGAAAAAGCGGTTGATACAATTCGTGGCGCAAAAGGCACGCCGGTAACTTTAACATTGCTACGAAAAAACGGTGAGGGCAAGCCGTTTGAAGTCGAATTGATTAGAGATGAAATAATCATTAAATCAGTCACTTTGGAATTTATTGAAAAAGATGGTAAAAAAATCGCTCATTTAAAATTATCAAGATTTGGTGAGAGAACAGAGGCGGAGTGGAACACTGCAGTTCAAGAAATTCTAGCTAACCAATCTCAATTGAATGGTATTGTTTTGGACATGCGCAATAATCCGGGTGGTTTATTTGACGCCGCACAGTTTGTTGCCAGCGAATTTATAGACTCGGGTGTGATCGTTTCCCAAAAAGGCAAAACGATGAGTAAGGATTTTGTTTCTCAGGGAAGACATCGATTGTCAAGCATTCCCACTGTGGTATTGATCAATGGTGGAAGTGCTTCCGCTTCGGAAATAGTGGCCGGAGCGCTCAAAGATCGCAAAAACATAATTATTGTCGGAGAAAAAAGTTTTGGTAAAGGAACAGTGCAAGATAGGCAAGAACTTCCCAATGGGGGAGGAGTGCATATTACCATTGCTCAATGGTTAACACCAAATGGCACATGGATTCATGAAAGCGGTATCCTGCCGGATGTGGAAATCAAGGATGATTTGGAAACGGAAGAAGTAGATGAGGCTTTGGATAAAGCGATCGAGCAGTTGAAAAAATAAGCGCATAATCAATAAATTTTGAGTTGTTATTGTGTTGCAAGTTTATTGCTTGCAAGTAAATGTAAAAAATGCCTCATTTTGTTACGTTTTGTCAGCTTGACTAAAAGTTTTTTTTTCAGATAATCAGGATCGATCAATAAATCATTTTTAAAAAAACATTCAGCAGGCACTACATTAAAAATTAATAAAACTAAATAAACTTCCCGGGAGCTTGCGCTCAGGGTTTTTAGTTTGTTACAAGAAGATCTTGTGCTACTGCGTAGCGGCTCCTTCATCCCCAAGCGACTTTTCGGTCGGGGATTTATGGAAAGTAGGTTAAATTAATTATTAATAATAGAAAAAATTATGTCAAAAAAATCTTCAATCTCTAAAGAAAATTCTGATCAAGTTATTTCTGCTGATTTTATCAAAAAAAACGTTGATTCCAGTCAAGAAAATACAGCTAAAGAAGAAATGAAAGTTGCTAAGCAATCATCCTCCATTCACAAGTGGAACTCATTATTGTTTGGTTTTGCGTTATCGATTTTAATGTTGGCTTTTTTCTTTACCGGCGCCATGGCGGATAGATTGTTCGTTTTTCAGCCAATTTCAACTTTAGAAAATTTATTCAATACAAATACTCCAAAATCAGCAACAAATCAGGATGGGGAAACAACTCAATTGGGCGAAGTGATGAAGGAAATGCAAAGGAGCGGATCGGTTGCCGATGTGGTGGATGTGGCAGGAAAATCGGTAGTCACAGTCTCAGTAAAATCTCAACAACCATTGTACAGAGAAGTGCCCGGAGTTTTTCCCGGTTTTGGTTTTCGAGTGCCCAGTGGTGAAACTGAAGAAGTTCAAAGAGACATTGGTACCGGTTTTGTTGTTGATCAAGCAAATGGATTAGTTGTGACCAACAGGCATGTGGTGGATGCAACCGGAGTGGAATTTATTGTCATTGATATCGAGGATAAAGAATATGCGGTAACAAACATTTATCGAGATCCAATTCATGATCTCGCAATTCTTAAAGTTGAAAATTTGTCACTACCGGCTTTACCCTTGGGCGATTCCGATTCAGTTAGGGTGGGAGATGCGGTTATTGCCATTGGTACGGCTTTGGGAGAGTTTAGAAATACTGTAACAACAGGTGTTATTTCCGGAAAGGGTAGAGGAATTGTGGCTTCATCAGGTTTTTATGCAGATGCGGAAAAATTAGAAAACGTTTTTCAAACTGATGCGGCAGTCAATCCCGGAAATTCCGGCGGACCACTTATCAGTTTCATGGGTGAAGTAATTGGCGTGAATGTGGCCACTAGTGTTGGAGCAGACAACATTTCTTTTTCCATTCCGATCAATGAAGTCAAGGCAGTCTTGCAAAACTTCAATGAAACTGGGCAGTTTGAAAGAGCCAGATTGGGTGTGCAATACGAGCAAATTTCTGCCAGAGCCGCTTTATTAAATGATTGGCCGCAAGGAGCTTACATTACTTTTGTTCAGCCCGGTTCGGCAGCCGGTGACGCGGGTTTACAGGTTAATGATATTATTTTCAAGATAGATGGTGAATTAATAAAAGAAAAACCGTTATCTGAAATTATCAATACAAAAAAAGCCGGTGATTCATTAAAATTGACTATTTGGAGAAATGGTGAGGAGAAGGAATTGCAAGTAACACTTAAATCAATGAGTCAGTAAAGCGTGATGAGAAATTGATTGGATAAACTGCGCCCTTAATTTGATAGTTTTATTGATTAATCAATCACTTCCTCTTCAGAAGATAAATCAATTTTTCCGGAAATCAGCGCGTTGCGCACTTCTACTAAAACAGTTTCAATTTCTCCGGCAATTATTTGCTCCAGGGAATACCAAGATTGTTTGGTGCGATGATCTGTTACTCTGTTTTGCGGAAAGTTATAAGTGCGAATTTTTTCACTTCTTTGGGCTCGACCAATTAAGGATCTGGCTTCACCCAATTGTTTCAATCTTTCTTCCTCTTGAATTTCCCAAAGTTGCGATCGGAGCAAATCCAGTGCAATTGCGCGATTTTGTTGCTGTTGTTTTTCTTGTCTGGCCACAACGACAATGCCAGTGGGTAGGTGAGTGAGACGAACAGCGCTATTCACTTTGTTAACGTTTTGGCCTCCTGCGCCACCAGCTCGCATAAATTGCCACTCTAGTTCTTCTTCTCTAATTTGCACAGCGTGGGGTGGAATTTCGGGTAAAACAGCCACTGAAGCGGTTGAGGTATGGATTCTGCCACTGGCTTCTGTGACCGGCACACGTTGAACTCGATGTACGCCAGATTCAAACTTGAGGGATTCATAGGCGGATAATTCTTCGCCACTCAGATTAATTTTACCTTTGAACTTGACGACCAGATCATCAATGATTTCGATGCGCAGGCGCTTGGTTTCCGCAAACCGCACGTACATTCTCAGCAGTTCTCCTGCCCACAACTTGGCTTCATCACCACCTGCGCCTGCGCGAAACTCAATGGTGCAAGCGCCAGTTGGTTGGGTAGAACCCAATTGAGCACCTTCATTTTGTTCTGACTGCAATTGGTAATCAGTTGCCAATTTATTTATTTCCGCCAACTGATTTTCCAAATCTGCAATTTCCAACTGCGCTAATTCTGTTAAATCGGGATCCGCCAGATCTTGACGCGCTTTCTCCAAAGCGGATTTGAGTTGCTCAATTGCCTGTTCATAAGGATGTGACATATTCATCTATTATATAGCACCTTCAAAAGGAAATATTGATCTTCTTCCACCCAGATTGTTAGAACTTTTTGAATGATAAAATGTTGCCTATCACCCAGATTTAAGGAATAACTCAATTGGTATCAAGTGAGGTAGAAATATAAAAGAAAAAATTAATTTGACTTAACTGTTTTTTCTTCAGCTGTAGTTTTATTTTTTGCCTCTGATCTTAAATTGGCCTGTTGTTCTCTTAGAAGTTCTCGATAAGTTTTAGCCTCGACGTTTTCACCTTTATTTTTCTTCTTTTTGCTCTGAAGTTGTGCTTTTTTGCCTTCTGCATCCTTTTGTTTCTTAATGAATTTATCGACTCGACCTTGACGATCAACAAATTTCACTTCTCCGGTGAAAAAAGGATGACACTTGTCACAGATGTCAACTTGTAGAGTTTCCTGCGTAGAGCCAATTACAAATTTATTTCCACAACTGCAAGTAACTTGACAATCGTGAAACCAGGTTGGATGAATAGATGCTTTCATAAGAGCCGTAGTATACCACAAATTATTAGACTTGTTGGAAAAAACACGGTTTATTTGGAGTCATGTGCTTATTGCGCGACAACTCTATGATCTTTTTTTAGCAAATGGTTGTTGCGCGTAAAAAACCCCGGCAAAGATAATAATTAAACCTAGAATTTGTATCCATGAGACAGATTCTTCCAGTAGAATTACTCCCAGTGGCAAAAAGATAAAGGGTTGTAAGTAATAGAATAAACCTGCTTCCGAAGCTTCAATACCATCTTGACCTTTAATATAGGCGGTTAAGCCGATAATTGAACCAAATATCCCCATATACAGGGCGGCAAATTGAACATTTAAATTACTTAACTGCAATTGAATATTTTCGAAAAACATAGGTGTAGACCAACTCAGCTGCATGAAACTTAATATGCCAAACGCAAGCACTCCAACTAAAAAGCCGACACTGGAGGCAAACAACTTGGGAATTTTGGCATAAAAACGTTTTGCTAAAACTAAATAAAATGCGCTAACCATATTGGCGGCTAGAATGAGCAAATTGCCAAAAATTGACACACCTTCAATTTGCATCGATCCGTTTAGTAAAGGAAACAAAGCTAATAAGGCTACACCAAAAAATGAAACGAAAAAACCCAGCCATTCTCTTTTAGTTTGTTTTTCTCGCAGAAAGATGATTCCAATTAAAATGATGAAAACCGGAAGGGTGGTGTTTAACAAGCTAGTTTCTATGGCCGTCGTGCGAGCCAATCCTTCGTATAGCAATCCCAAATACAAAACTGTTCCTAGTACCTCAATACATGCAATCATGGGTATGGACTTAAGAAGTGATTTTGATTTAGCGATCCAGAAGATTAAAAATGGAAGCATCAATCCACCCGCAATAATGAATCGATAAAACATGAGCATGAAGGGAGTTGTGTAATCCAGTGAGGGTTTAACAACAATAAAAGCCGCTCCCCAACAAATCGTGTTAATGATTAGCCAGCCATAAGATTGTAGTCTTGATTTTTGTTTTTTATTCATTAATCAGTAATATTTTTGTAGTAATGAAAGAAATGATAATCGAAATAAAACTACCTTTATTTATCGCTTATTTTTTTATCAATTTTTTTGGCAAAAACGTAATAAGCAACTCGTTTTTAGTTGATCGTCCTAACTGATAAATTAAACTGTTTCAGTTTCGTTTTAAGATGCTCAAAACTCAGTATAACAAATACGCAATAAAATGTCCGATTTGTCATTCACTTCTTAGATATAGCACTCTCAAAAACCAAATGTCGGTTTTATCTATCCTTAAACCGGGTGAAGCGACCGATAATTTAGTATCATTCTGTTTTGAGCTTGCTATATACAGATTGCATAAAATGAAGTATTGGGTTGATCAAAGAATGAAAAATTGACTTTGGAAAATTAGCTCAAGTTTTTATGTGACAAGTCTGTTTTTGCTCAGTTAGCCGACTTGCAGAAAGACAAAAATTACTACTTATTTGATTTACGAATTAGTTTGAATGATCTTAATTGCCTCACTTAATTCAACAGTTTTGGATGCAAAAGTTTTTAGATTTTTTAGAGTAACTAAGTTTTGATTGAGTTCATCTTCTCCAATGATTACGGCGTAAGAAATATTTTTTTGACTGGCAACTTTTAGTTGTTTGCCTATTGCGTCGATAGCAGGATAAAGCTCGCACTTAATGCCGGCGTTTCTTAATTGCTGAGCGCATTTAAGACTTTCGCCACTCAATTCTTGGGAAAAAACCGTGATCATTACTTGAATGCCTAGTTGAGTATTATCCAGCAAACCTCTCTCTGTCAAAACATCAACTGTTCTGTCAAAGCCAATGGCAAAACCAATTGCCGGAATGTTAACGCCACTTAATTGATTGATGAGTTGATCATATCTCCCACCGGCACCAACCGAACTTCCAGAATCCGCCAATTTTGCTTCAAAAATGAGACCGGTGTAATAGTCCAGGCCACGAGCAAGATAGGGATTAAAGCGCAAGTTTTCATTTGGTAAACCGAGCTTAGTAGCCACATCCACAATTGCAGATAGTTCGGAGTTTGGTGTGGCAACATCTAACTTTTCAAAAAGTGTGGTCACCAATTCTGCAGATAATCCTTTGGCTACCAACTCCGCCGATACTTCCTCGCGACTTTGTTTATCCAATTTATCAATTGATTGAGTAATGCTTTGAAAACTTACCACTTCAGTAACAAAGGGACTCAACACCTGTTGTAATAATCGACGGTCATTATATTCCAAGACAACGTCTGTTAGCCCCAACTTGGCATAAGTGGAGTAGACGGCGATGAGAATTTCTGCATCCGCCAGTGGCTCGGGTGCGCCAAAAATGTCGCAATCGGCTTGGGTGAATTCACGGTAGCGTCCTTTTTGTGGCTTGTCTGCTCTAAAAACATTTTGAATTTGGTATCTTCTGAAATATTTTGGCAACTCATTTTGGTATTGAGCTAAAACTCTGGCGCTAGGGACTGTTTGGTCGTAGCGTAGAGCAACTTGTCGATCACCTCGATCGGTAAAGCTGTAGACTAATTTATCCGCTTCATCGCCATATTTTCCCAAAAGTAATGAGGCATATTCCAAAGTGGGAGTTTCCAATGGTTCAAAGCCGAAAATTTCAAAACTTTGCTGAATTGATTGAGCGACATAATTGCGTCGCCTTTTTTCCGCCGGTAAAAAATCACGGAAACCTTTGAGGGTTTGAAGAGGTGTGTTCATATGATCAGTATTGTAATTGAAAGATGCAAGTTACGGTTGATCAACTTGGTAATCATTGAAATCTGCTTTGCATCCTGCAGATAATAAAAATATGAGTTAGAATATCATTTTGCACGGGCCGGTAGCTCAGTTGGTAGAGCGCTGCATTCGCATTGCAGAGGTCGAGGGTTCGACTCCCTTCCGGTCCACATTTAATAATTTGATTGAATTCTATTCCACTATTGGACTAGCAGAAGGAGTTGGTGATTTTACCACCGGTCTTGGAATTGGGGTAGGAGTGGCACTGGTTTTGAACTCATCCATATCGATTAAAATTCGAATGGATTTTACCGTCCACTTATTATTATCTGATGAAGCAACGAGAATAGCGGAAACATCGGTGGGCAATTCTTTAATGGTAATGGGCTCATCGGTGCTGTCTGAAATCTTTGATCCTCTCGTGATTTGAAAACTGGTTGGTTCTTCTTGACCTCTGGGTAAAAATGTAACACTCGAATTAGTTTTCTCGACAATTGTACCCAATGCGATAGTGTGTTCTTTTGGTGCTAAAGATGTAGTTTGGACCAGAATTATTTTTGGAGAAATATCGCCATTTTTCACTCTTTCTCCAATGCCCAAAATCCAGTTGCCAACTTCAACATTTTCCACAGAAAAAGGTCGATTTCTCTTCAAAATTTTAATTGACTCATCTATCGGAATTATTTGATTACCATTGGGTGTTTTAACCGTAATGGCTTCTGCCGTAACGCGCACTACTTCAGCAATAAAACCGGATAATTTATTCTCGGAATTATTTTCATCTTGCTCACCTAAAATTTTTTCCAACCTTTTTTTAATTTCAGAAGTAGTCGAGGAGGAAGGACTGGCTTCTTCTTCATCTTCAAGTTGTAAATCAGCTTCATCGCTCTCACTCGCCGAAGCAGATCTATTTTTATTTGTCGCGGATTTTTCTTGAGAATTATTGGAATCTTTAATTTGAGCAAGTTGTTTGGTGGTTATTGTGGCTAATTGAGCTTGAACTGGAGAGGCTGGATGAATCAGTAAAAAAAGAAAAGTGGATAAAAGTAGAAAATTGACACCAAAAAATAATCCAATCAAATGTCCTCGACTCGAAGAAGATCTTTTTCTCTTGGATATAATAAAAGTTTTTCGAAATTGTTGAGTGGAGCCATTATTAATTGCGATCATGTTATTCGCCTCCTTCCAATAAGGAGCTAAAATTGCCCACTAAGACGGAGCGTTCAACAGATAATGAACTACCATCTTCCTTTAATACATAGATTTGTAGAATATTTCCACCTTCTTTGAGTGTGGGCGTAAAGGAAAAACTGCCGGTAGCATCGGAAATAGTGATGTAATCATTATCATTAGCCAATAAGACCAACGGAGTGTTGGGCAAAGTCGTACCGGCAACCAATACTTGTTTCTCCTCTTGAATTATTCCGTCCTCTGGGCTATGAATAACCAAGATTTCTTGTTCAGTAGTGGGGGAGATGCTGGAACTGGGAGTAGCACTGGGTGATGGCTCCGGTGTTTTTTTGAGAGCTTCACCGGCTCTGTTAAAGGCGACAGTAATGATGAAGGCAATAATTAAGCCAACCACAACTGCGAATAAAATTTCTTTGCGCATATTTAAAGAAAGGTAATTGTACAATACAAACGCAAGAGTGCTAAGAGATTTGTTGCAAAATAACAAAAAGATGATTTTGACGATCTAATTCATGTTCTTGTTCTGCAACAGCCGAATTTCTTAAGCAGAATACATTGCACGGACCAAGTGATTTAAGTCTAATGACTACTGTAGCGCTGTAATGTGGTAGAGTAAAGACTACGAAAGGGAAACAAGTATGACAATCACATATTATGGCCATTCATGTTTTAGAGTAAAAGGAAAAAATGGCACTGTGATCTTTGATCCATATTCTTCGGCAGTGGGTTGGCCATTACCAACTTTATCGGCGGATGTTGTGGTTAGTTCTCACGACCACTTTGACCACAACGCTATTGATGCGATTAAGCCGACAACTCGTCGAGAAAAAGTCTTCAGCATTACCAAAGCGGGTGAATATGAAATCGGTGGAATTTCCGTTTTCAGCGTTAAGACTTTTCATGATGATCAAGAAGGAGTGCAAAGGGGTGAAAATCTAGTCAGCACCATTTTAATGGATCACTTAAGAATTACTCACTTGGGAGATTTGGGCCATTTGCTGGATGCTTCGCAACAAGAACAAATTGGCACCACGGATATTTTGCTGATTCCCATTGGTGGCGTTTTTACGCTCAATCCAGATCAAGCCGTCAAAGTTATTCACTTACTTGAGCCAAGCGTTGTGATTCCCATGCATTACAAAACTGAAAAGCATGATCCAAAGCTTTTTGCCGAACTTGCGACTGTACAAGATTTTCTAAAAGCGTATAGTGTGGAAGCTGCCCCCCAACCCATGTTGGATATTTCATTAGAAAGACTGCCGGAGGAAACTTCGGTGGTAATTCTAACAGAACAAGTTTAAGGAAAAAATATGCCGGCAGTACGTCACGCGCCTCATGATTTAGATGCGGAGAGAAGTGTTTTGGCTGCTCTCATTATCGATCCGGATGCCATTATCAAAGTGGCTGATCTCTTAAATCCTGAAAGTTTTTTTGTTCCGGCTCATCAAAAGCTTTACGACGCCATGCGCTCGCTTTACGAAAAGCGCCAGCCCATTGATGTAGTGACTTTGACTAGTGAGCTAAGGAAAAGAAAAGATCTGGCAGAAGTTGGAGGATCGGCATTCATCGCTGAATTATCCAGTATTTTATCTACTACCGCCAATGTCAATCAATATGCTCAAATGGTTGCCGATTTGGCCATTAAACGTCGTTTAATTGCCATTGGTGGGGAAATTGGTGAATTAGGCTTGAATGAACAATTGGAAGCTAAAGATGCTCTGGATTTAGCCGAGCAACACGTTTTTGCCTTATCTCAAAAAAGTTCCGGTCGTTCATTTATAGATCTTCGAGACACTTTGGTGGAAAGTTTTGAAAGAATTGATGAGTTACAAAGAAACAGTGGTGGGTTAAGAGGTGTGCCTACCGGTTTTCAAGATTTGGATAATTTGTTGGCGGGCATGCAAAAATCAAACTTGTTAATTTTGGCTGCCCGGCCGGGTATGGGAAAAACCGCTTTCGCTTTGAATATTGCTCATCATGCGGCTGTTCAAGCAAAACTTCGCATTGGTGTTTTTTCTTTGGAAATGAGTCGAGAAGAATTGGTTGATAGATTGCTGGTTAGCCAAGCCGATATCGATGCCTGGAGACTAAAAACCGGTCGATTGGATCAACAAGATTTTCTTAAACTTTCCGATGCCATGGGTGTATTGGCTGATGCCAAAATTTTTATCGATGATTCGCCGGGTTTGTCAATTTTTGAAATGCGTACCAGAGCTCGAAGAATCATGACTGAACATCACATTGATTTGTTATTGGTTGATTACTTGCAACTTGCTCATGGTCGCACGACCGATAATAGAGTTCAAGAAGTGGCGGAAATTTCTCAAGGTTTAAAAAATATTGCTCGTGAATTGAAAATTCCTGTTCTAGCTTTATCCCAATTATCTAGAGCGGTGGAAAGTCGGGGAGAGCGTATTCCACAATTATCCGATTTGCGCGAGTCGGGCTCAATCGAACAAGATGCCGATGTTGTGATGTTTTTGTATCGTAAAGATGATGACGTGCGAGAAGCGGTGAATTTGAAAATTGCCAAACATCGCAATGGAGCGTTGGGTGATATTGATCTTTACTTCAAAGGAGACAGAATCAAGTTCTATGGTATGGAAACAAAAAGAATGAATGTTTAATTTTAAACGGGGACGTAGCTAAATAGCAGAAAAACCAAGCCCATGGATAAACCCATGAAGATGATTAATGAACCAAGTCGGCGTTTGATTACTGAAGTTGTATCTAAATTTGAGGCATAGCGATTGCTGGAAACAACAATCACAAGTGCAATTACTCCCCAAATAATACCTCGCAAAATAATTCCTCCCAGGCTGGTGGGAAAAAGTAAATACGTAATAAATTCTTGTGCGGATTGCATAATCTTTCACTATCGCACATTTTTTTGCAGAATGCAAATTTGGAATAAAGCTGGACCTTCCAAGTTCAAAACGAATTTAGATAATTTCCATTCACAGTAACTTCAAAATAGAATGATTTTTACAGAAAATCTGCTTTTCAGATTTCAGTTTGCCACATTCAGATTAAAGGACAAAAGACCAATTTTAATCTGTAATTTTTTCTGTTCCGTCTTCAGAAACGAAATATTTGATATTAACAATTTTTTAGACTTGTCGCTCAATAAAAACATGAATTAATTTGATATATATTTTGGAACATTTTCCAGTCGCTTGCGACTGATAGTAGCTAATAATACTCATAAAGAGCGGGCAACGTAAGAAAATGAACAAAAGATGAGCAAATGAATTTTTGTTATTGTGAGACGGGTCTGTTGTATAGCAAGATTGATTAATGATACAATAGGGCATCTTACAAATCAGATTATCTGCATAAATTATTTTGTAGAAATGTATTTTTGTGTAGATAAGTCAATTTTTTTCAATTCTTTTGAAGAATTGAAGTATTTTCTTGCCGAGGTGGCGGAATCGGTAGACGCGTGGGTCTCAAAAACCCATGAAGCTTAAACTTCGTGAGGGTTCGAGTCCCTCTCTCGGCACCAACCTTAAAGATAAATTTGATGTGAAAGATTCAATCTCTAAAAATTAAAATATATGTTTCCAAATATTTTCTGCCTAGGAATCTTTTGTTTAAGAACATTATCTGTTTTTGTGGTTTTGGCAATACTCAGTTCTCTCTTTATTTTATTTAAAAAAACCAGAGAAGAGCATTTTTCTGAATATG
Source organism: uncultured Pseudomonadales bacterium (assembly GCA_964614795.1). GTDB lineage: Bacteria > Patescibacteriota > Microgenomatia > UBA1400 > PJMF01 > CAZTME01. The sequence goes on from CAZTME010000012.1 coordinate 16,300, forward strand.
AAGCCTTTGACGCAATTTTTCTGGCCGGATTGGGAGGATTATTGGCAGGCAGAGTGGTTTATGTGTTATTAAATTTACCCATATTTAATTGGAATTTTTGGCAAATGCTAGATATCATTTCCTATCCTGGTGTTAATGGACTGGCAACTGTGGTAACTATGGGCTTGTTGGTTTATAAATTTTCCGCTTCGTTTACTTCGGATAAATTTCAATTTTTAGACATGTGGAGTACAGCGGTGGCGGTAGGACTGGGAATAATTTGGTTAGGTTTGTTTTTAGATGGTACCGGATATGGATTACCAACACCAGCACCTCTGGGTTTTATTTTCCCGGGCTTGGTGGAGGCGCATTTACCACTTCAACTTTACAATGCGATTTTTTTCTTTTTGTTGGCTTGGTATTTACACTGGGTTGAGTATCGTTACAGAACTTTTTCTTGGTACAGAAATGCAAAAACCAGCGCTCAATCCGGATTTTTAATTGCGGTAAGCCTGATTGCTACATCTTTTTGGTACTTGGTTTTAAGTTGGCTAAGATCGCCCCAAATTGTCATTGCCGGCATTAATTTTGATGCATTTATCGCGATGCTGGGCATCATTTTTGGGATTATTTTACTCATGAATCGCTCTGGCAGAGTTTTATCTTTGAAGAAAAGTTAATGATTGAAAAATTCAAAACTGATAACTTGTTTTTTTTCACGTTAAAAGTAAGTATTTTAACTTCAATTATTATTTTGATTGATTTGAGCTCGAAAATTTATGCAAATAATCAAGGAATGGCTCATTTAAATCCCGGAATTTCTTTTGGCTTGATCGAAAATTTATCGCAATGGTTGCCAATTGGCATTGTCTTTTTTTTGCTCGTTTTTATTTTTTTGGGTTGGCAATCTTGGAGAAAAAATTTCTTTGCTTTATCTTTGTTGTTGGGAGGTAGTTTGGCCAATTTAATTGACAGAATGATAAATGGGGCAATTACCGATTGGATACCAATTCCTTTGACAAATTTGTATAATAATGTGGCTGATTGGGCAATCTTTTTCTCTTTACTAATCTTTTTAAATCATTTGAATCAATCTAATAAAAACAATACTAATAATGTCAAATAATTTATCTCCTCAAATCATTTATGAAGATGTTGATTTTTTAATTATCAATAAATCTGCCGGCATAGTGGTCAATGAAGCCGATTCTATTCAAGAAGAAACTGTTCAAAGTTGGGCAAGAAAGCATCTTGAGGAATGGTCGTCTCAAAAAAAATTGTGGCGCTTACAACTACCAAGTGATTTTGATGATCAATATGGCAGTCCAGAAGAAATATTTGAAAATAGAGCCGGAATGGTGCATCGATTGGATCGAGAAACGAGTGGGATTTTGGTTTGGGCGAAAAATCCAACCGGTTTGGTTTTATTAATGAAAATTTTTAAAGAGAGAAGAGTGGAGAAGAATTACTTGGCTTTAGTCCATGGTTTTTTAACATTGAGCGAGAGTGAAGTGAGTGCTCCTATTGGCCGTTTGCCCGGCAAAAGAGGAGTTTGGGGAGTGATTGCCAATGGAAGGGAAGCTCGAACAAAATATCAATTGATTTCTCATCATCGCTTGGATTTGGCAAAGTTTTTTTTGGAAGCGAAAAAAAGAGGGGAGTTTAAGGGCAAGAGTTTACAAAATTTTTCTGAGCGGTTGAAGGATTATCAAGCATATTCTTTGGTCGCCTGCCAGCTACTCACCGGTAGAACACATCAGGTGAGGGTGCACATGCAACATTTGGGTCACCCGCTGGCAGGCGACCAAATTTATCAAGGCAACAAAAGAAAGAAAATGGACGCTATTTGGTGCCCCAGACATTTTTTACATGCTCACTCAATATCTTTTCATCATCCTTTTACTCATCAATTGCTAAAATTTCAAGCACCGCTAGCGGAGGATTTATTACTTGCCGGCACTTGGCTCGAACCAAAAATATCCTTGGATTGAAAAAATTGACTAAAATTATTAAAAATATCAAAAATGAGTCAAAGTTGTTTTTTTCAATTAAATTTGTCGCACACTAAAAACAAAAGCTAATTATGTTCTTATTGTGCATTGTGTGACAAGTCAATTGTGTTAAGATTGGGTATGCATCAATCAATTTCATTCCCTAATCATAACATTAGTTATCTAGCCCCATCTTGGGAAGAGATAGATGATGTTTGTTTGACTTTGGCTGGCAAAATTGCCCAAAGTGAGAAAAAATTTGATCGACTTGTTACTTTGGCAAAAGGTGGTTGGCCAATGTCCAGATCACTTTTAGATTTTCTACACATTAAAGAAGTGGCTAGTATTGGTGTGCGGTTTTACGCTGGCATCAATACGCGTTTGACCGAGCCAAAAATCTATCAAGAATTACCGGTTGTGGTTAAAGGTGAGGATGTTTTGCTTTTCGATGATGTGGCCGATAGTGGAGAATCTTTGGTTTTTACCAAAGCTCATTTGCTTGAATTGGGTGTAAAAAGTGTGACTACAGCCACTCTTTATTACAAACCTCATTCTGTTTACAAACCGGATTTTTTTGGTTTGGAAACTACAGCTTGGATTATTTTCCCGTTTGAAATTATGGAGTCTATTGCCGGGGTTTTAAAAAAATGGCAAGAAACTGCGCTTTTGAAAGAAGATGAGCAACGCGAGATTTTGGCCAAATTAGGTATTAAACCAGCATTGATTGATTATTATTTTTCTCAATATCTGGCGAAATTAAATTAATCTGAACTCAAAAAAAAGAATATTTGGCTTAAGTAACCAAAGTGGTTGCTAAAATCATCACTTTTGTTTGAACAATTA
>CAZTME010000013.1:0-18961 GCA_964614795.1 uncultured Pseudomonadales bacterium
ATTGATGACATTTTGGATTTGCGTGAAGGGGATAGATTGGGTAGTGGCGCTCGTAAAACCAGTTGGCGTTTGGAAGAGTTTAAACAAAGAATGATTGAACAATTAAATCAGCCTTTGGATGTCACTGATTTGGCAATTAACGGTCATGACTTAATGAATGAATTGCAGATGCAACCCGGTAAAAAAATGGGAGAAGTTCTTCAATATTTATTTGAGCTAGTGATGGAAGATGCTTCACTCAATGAAAAAGAAAAATTGTTGAAATTAGCTGAAGAACGACTAAGGCAAAATTAATGTTTATTTATTAAAGTTGTCACACATTAACAACGCGATTCATTTGCAAATCAATTCATATTCTTATTGCTCGACAAGTCTATTTCTTTTTCCTATTTTTCCACCATAGTTCTACTTTTTCCCAACCTAACAAAAATGGCACGGAAACAAAAGGAGAGGAATATGTGCCGGTTATAGCCCCAATTAACAACGCGATAGCAAAACCTCTTAACGGTTGACCGCCCAAAACCACCAAACTTAAAAGCATAATAACAATGGTAACTGAATTATTAACCGAACGAGTCATGGTTTCCGTTAACGCAGCGTTGAGGATATCAGTAAGAGGTGTGCGAGGATATTTATGACGCAGTTCTCTCACACGATGAAACACCACGATTGTGTCATGAACAGAAAATGAGAGAGTTGTTAACATGGCCGTAACAAACAAAACATCAAGTTCCAAAGACAAAAAATAACCAAACAAACTATATAAACCAAGTAAGATTAGCAGATCATGAATCATCGCCACAATTGCAGCCACTCCATAGCGCAATTCATTAAATTGCCAACCAATGTAAACCATAATAATTACAGCTACTAAAAGAATGGCAGATATTGTTTTTTGTATTAGTTCTTTAGAAACCACCGGGCCGATCGCTTCAAATCTTAATAGCTCTACATCTGTGTAAAGTTCGTTCAAACTTGATTTAACCAATTCAAAGGTTTCTTCATTAATTTCATCACCTCTAATCAAAATACTGCCACTTTCTGTTTTTTGAATGGATTCGACAGCAAAAATTTCATTTAGTTTTTCTTTAATTTTTTCATTATCATCAGGTTGAGTTTGATTGGTAGCAATTTCAATTAATGTTCCACCGGTAAATCCAATTGACAAAGTAAAACCAAATCTAAAGATAGAAAACAAACCAACGCCAATAAAAATTAGCGATATAGTTAAGTAGAGCGGAATCCAACGCATGAAATTCATGATTTATTCTCCTTGGACAGGACCGGTTTGGGTGGTTGCAAAAATAATCTCATCAAAGTTCTGGTGATAAACACACCGGTGAATAATCCCAAAATCACACCAATTAATAAAGTTACACCAAAGCCTCTAACCAAACCCGATGTGTTTAAGAAATCCAAATTCAAAGGATTAATAAGAATAATGGCGGTCAAAATGGTAACAATGTTCGCATCTTTAATTGAATCCCACGCTTTGCCAAAACCCAACTCCATTGCCACTTTAAAAGGTCTTCCCGCTCGAATTTCTTCCTTCATTCTCTCAAAAATTAGGATATTGGCATCTACAGCCATGCCAATGGTTAACAGTAAACCGGCTATTCCCGGTAAAGACAAGGTTACACCAAGCAGTTTATAAATTGCCAAGGTATAAAGAGCAAACAAAGAAAGCGCAATACTCGCAATCACTCCCGACCATTTATAGATAGCAATCATGAAAAACATCACCAAGCTCAAACCAATTAAGCCTGCCAAAATACTTTCACGTACAGCTTGTTCTCCCAAAGAAGCACCAATCGTTCTTTGCTCTAAAACGGAAATTGGCACCGGTAGCGCTCCGGCCGAAAGCTGAATTGCCAATTGAGAAGCCTCTTCCGCTGTAAAACCACCGCTGATCACTGCTTGACCGCCAAAAATAGGCTCGTTGATATTGGGCGCCATGATTGGATAACCATCCAATAAAATTGCCAACTGCTCTCCGACATGATCACTGGTGATTTCTCCAAATAAAGTAGTGCCTTCTTCATCAAAAGTAATACCGACCTCCGGTTGATTGGTTTGAGGATTAAATTGTACTACCGCTTTTTTTAATTGTGCTCCGGAAAGTTGAGTAGGAATTAATCCACCAGAAATTGTGGCTTGGGGTGAAGTGTCCAGAAGAGCAAAACTTAATTGGGCAGTTTGGCCAACCAGTTGAATGGCTTCGGCTGGGGAACTCACTCCGGGCAATTCCACAAGCAAACGATAATCACTTCCAGATTTGACAGTTTGCACATTAGGTTCGGCTATGCCATACAAGTCAACTCGACGAGCAATCACTTCGCGAGCCGATTCGACAGCTGTAACTTGATCTTCACTAGCTATTTGACTCATGTCCAAAGCCAAAGTAATCTGCATTCCACCCTGAATATCCAAGCCTTGCTTGAGTGGTCTTGAAAAATTAATTTCATTATTATTCCAAACAAATTTGGGAGCACTTAGTTTTAAATCGGACACACGACCAGCTGTCCAACCGTTCATGGGAATAACAAATTGATTGGGTATAACGATTAATGCACTAATCACTGCCAAAAGAATGATTAAAGCATAACGAAACCAATAGGAGCGCCACAGCTTCATAAAACCAACTTAAACTACGGGCAGTTTTCTTTCTACAAATGATTCTTGCGAACCGATAATCATCACTCTGGAGTCATATAATACATCCATAATGAAAGGATCTCGTCTTTGTTTGCGAAACTCGAATTCATCCAAGCTAAAAACGGCATAATTAATTTCTCTGCCAATTCTTTGTTCTTCTGCTTTAATCACATCCGCAAGTTCTTGCAAAACCACATCGCCAATCACCAAAACATCCAATTGATTTTGAGCCACCGGTAAACCTCTCACAAATCTACCAGAGAACATTACGAATTCCAAAGTACCAAGTTTAGAATGTAATTTGCGTATGGTTTTTCCCAAGCCGGTGGTTTTAGCCACCATTTGCTCTAATTCTTGAAAGAATAAATACTTTTGATTAAGGTAATAATACAATCTGTTACCTCGCTCCTCACTCTTCAAGACTCCTGCGCCGGACATACGCTCCAATTCTCTTCGAACCGCATTTATCTCCTCATGAATTTTACGAGTAATATCTCTCACATAAAAAAGCTCTCGCTGATTGGTAAAAAAAAGCTCCAACATTTTAATACGCACTCGGCTGATGATTAGATCTTGCATTGAATTCATAATTTTTTTCCATTAATACTCAATTGGCGTATCTTTATCTATGACGGCAATCCATTGAGAACCTCGCACTAAAGGTATATCTTTACCTTTAGAGTCTACAAATCTTAATTCTGCTTCTCTTTTTGGCTTACTCCATTTAGCCTCAGTGACTTGACCATTGTTAAAAATTAATGCTTTTCCGGTACCTATAGTGGTATATAACATGTGTTTTGCCTCATTAATAGGTCCTTTTTCATCTGTCAAGATGATAATGACATTACTCGCTTTAATCTGCTCTTGATTATTATTATCCACATGTGGTTCGCCACCCATGGTGCGTGAGTAACTATTGGTGCCGGAATCATAGTTCCATTCCACCGCCCAACTTTTGTAGCCACTCCAAAATTCATGCGCGATCTTTGTCACGCTGCCAGAAGTCGGAAGCTCATCTAAAAATGTTAAAGGAGTAAAGCCATCTTTCCAATCACTGGCTGGCACCAATTTGCCATTGATTTTTCTTTCCGGGGCAATGTTGGTCCAGTTGCGTTTTTCTTCGGCTAATTCCCATAGTAATTCTGTTGAAGTTTGACCCTGGTGTTCCAAAGCCACAGATTTGCCAGTACGATTGTCCACTCTTTTATAATATGGCAAGCCAAAAGTAAAGCCAAGATTTATGTCGTTTTGCAATGCCCAGCCATAGTTGGCAATTTGTCCAAGCGCATCACTTGGACCGGGAATGTTTGCCCCTCCCACATGAACATACATGGGAAAATTATAACCAGAAGCATAATCTACAAAATAAGTACGAGCCGATCTAACCGGAGCCAATAGCACATCCTCTCTTTGAGCATCACAATAAAATAGTCCCATAAAACGTGTAATTGCTCCTTCAGCCATAATTTCATAAACTACATCCGCTCTGGAAAGTCCGGATTGCGGCCTGGCTTCTTCATGATTTTCAATCATCACTGCCAACGGCCTTCTTTTTTCCCAAGCATTCTTTTCCGTCAAAGTGAATAATTCGCCATTTAATGGACACTCTTGATTTTTAGGCTCCGCAGGATCAATGTTTAACAGTGCGCTTAATTTTGTTTCTTCGGCCTCATCGATAATTGGCACTTCATTTTGGAGAGTGGGTGTGGCGGTAGCAGATAAAACACCGAAAGTAATTCCAGCACTAAGTAAATAAAATACAACACCCAAAAAAAATAATCTCATAAAGCTCCTTAATTTACACGGATAATCCATTGTAACGCGTCAAATACCAAATGCCAAGAATTATTGCCACCATTATCAAAGTGACAATCAAGGTTTTAAACAAATCTTTTTTCATAGCTCTAGCTGTTGCCTGAGTTTGCAAATAAAAACTCTGATTAAAATTATTAGATTTTTCTGATTGCGAATTCGCTTTTGAGTTATTTTGTGATGCAACTCTATCAACTTTTTTCGACTGTACAGCAAGCGGTTTTTCTTCGCTAAATGAATAATTGATTGTCTGCTCGCGTCGCTGAGCCGCTTTTATTTTATCTTTTTTGGTTCGATGAATAGCCATAAAAATTTCCAAAAATCTACATGAAAATACTCCAAATATCCTTGGCCGAAATGGCAATAATTAGAGCAATCAAAATGACAAAGCCGGAATAATTTGCCCAATACTCCATTTTTTCCAAATATTTTTTGCTAATAATAGGTTCAAGCAATAAAAATAACATCCTTCCCCCATCCAATGGCGGAATGGGTAGTATGTTCATAATCGCTAAATTAATGGATATCATTGCGGAAAAAATTAAGATGAAAATCCATCCTTGAGCCAATAAATTCATGGATTCAGCTTGAGCGGCAATACCGATTGGTCCGGCAACATCACTAGGAACAGTGCCCGAGCTTAATTTTACTATCATGTCACCCAAAGCTTGAAGAATGATGACACCTAAAGTCATAGCTTGTTGAAATCCGGTAATTATGCCTCGAAACGGCATTTGCCAAAGGGGATAATGAACGAGAATTTCTTCGGTAAAAACTACTCCAAGCATACCTTGACCTTCAGGTACATCAGATTCATTGCGCAACAAAATTTCGAAGGTTTGCATATTTTCTTGACATGTTGTTTGTTCACAAATTTGAGTGGTAATTTCAATTGTTTGACCTTGATTTTCTTTAACAAAATCTTGAACTTGAGTCACTGAAGGATTACTGATCTGTCCAGAATCGCCTTCAATACTTATAATTTTCATGTTTTCTTGCAATCCAGCCTGTTGTGCGGGAGAATCCGGAGCAACCAAGCCGATTCTCGCTTCATTTTCCAAACGCACAGGAATACCAATTATCGTATAGATAAAACTAAAAATCGCGATGCCGTAAATTAAATTCATCGTCACACCGGCTAAAATAATACTGGCTCTAGAAAACCATGAAGCGGTGCGAAAATCACCTTTTTCAGGAGCTTGACCGGGCTGAGCATCTTCACCGCTCATACGAACAAAGCCACCGAAAGGAATAGCGTTGAGGGTGAATGGAATATTGCGCCACTTAAAAGCTGTATGAATTTTTGGTGGATAACCCAAACCAAATTCTTCAACTTTAACTTTTGCTCGAAGAGCTGCCAGCAAATGACCCAATTCATGAATAATCACTAAAAAAGATAAAATTATGACCACTAATAACGCTGACATAAAGGATATTTATTAAAAATTATACTTGAAGTAAGGCTGTTTCTTTTTGCTTGGCTAAATTTTCAAATTTTTCCACATAATCTTTCTGCATATCATCCAATTCTTTAAGATCGCGGTCAACTTCATCTTCACTATGACCGCTATCTTTCTGAGCTTCAATGATCTTTTTGGCCTCTTGGCGAGCATTTCTCAACATAATTTTTGCTTCTTCAAGTTTTTTGTAAACCAACTTAACCATTTCTTGCCTTTTTTCTTGAGTTAAAGGAGGAATTGGTAAGCGCACCGAAGCGGAATCCACTGCCGGTTGTAAATTTAATCCGGAAGTCAAAATGGCTTTTTCTATGGCTGAAAGCAAGGATTTGTCCCATGGAGCAATCACTATAAGCGAAGGATCAGGAGTGGAAAGCGATGCGACCTCAACCAATTTCATTGAAGAACCATAGGCCTCCACTTTTACATCATCGAGTAAACTAACGGAGGCTCTACCCGTTCGAATGCGCTGGAGTTCTTTTTCCAGATGGGAAAGTGCTAATCCTGCTGAATGAGAGAACGATTGTGGAATTGACATATAACTGAATTGTAGCAGAGCAAAAGTCTCATGCAAGCAGAGGATGGCGCAGGGAAGATTATTAATCGTGAAAAATATTATCTTGGGACTGGTTCAAGCCTGATTTTATCATCTAATGATGGAATCAAAAGCTCTTGATTTACAGGATCGGCAATATTTAGCTCATCCTGAAGTTGTTTAACTTCCACACTAAAACTTGATTGAGGTTTGGGCGCTGGAGTAACAATCACAACTTCATTCGGATCTCCAAGTAATCGACTTTGTTGAATAACGAGCGCATAAAGATATAAACCACCAATTAAAAATAAAACAAGAATGATAATGCCGATTAAAATTGTTTTACGTCGACGCAAAAAAGGTACGGGAGCTTTTTTTTCTACTTCTTCGCTGGGAATGACAACCGGACTTTCCAGGAATGGCTCTTCAATGGAAAATTGCGTTTGATCTTGAATTTTTTCGTTCATAAATTCTTTACTGATCCAAACTTAATTCTTCCAAAAAGCTTAAGTATTGGTTACTTAAAGCAAACGGTTTTTCCAAATTAGTCAAGACTAAATTCAGTGAAAAAAGTTGAGAATTTTGTGAATTTTCAGCAACTTCTCTGGCTTTAACCATTTCGCTAGTGAGTTGTGATCTTAACAATCGAACTTGGTCAAATTTTCTATTTCTGACTACTTGAGCGCTTAATTCTCCGGGATTTTCTTGATACCAATTCTGAATTCTAACAAAAAGATAATCTCCTTTATCAATTACTGTCTGCAACCTGCCTAGAGCCAGAAGCCCTAAAACTTTTTCCAAATCAAATTTATAATCCGGGTAATATTGAGTGAATTCGTCGGCTTTGGCATTTACCATTTCTCGAGTACTTGCTTCTTGGGTTGTTGCCAAATGATTTCTCAGCCAAGTGATGTGAGCTTTTAATTTATCTATGTATAAATTCTTTTGAGTAATTTCTATGCCTGTGGCAATTTCCAAGCGATGCAGTAATAGCTCGGAATAGGTAAGACTTGTTCTATCTCGAAGAATCATCACCTCTCTTGTTCTAGCAATCGCCTCTTCCAAGGCGGCTAAAGTTTGCAGCGATTCCCATTGAGCTTTGCTAATTGTAAAGAGTCGATAAGCTTCCAAATAGGCCTCTGTCTGTTGTTGATAAAGAATTCGTAACTCTTGATCTTTTTTTTCTTGGTCAAGATTGCGTTCAAAAATCAAATTTTCTTTTGGAATAGAGGTGGGCTGAGTTTTTTGCTCATTGGCGGCATCAGAAGCAACAGAAGAAGTGACAACTTCATCGATAATGGGGATGGAAGAATTAGATTCATCTAGTTGGGCGTGAGCATAATTAACTTGATATACCATCCAAATTAATAGAGATATATGAATAAAAATCTTCAATAAATTTAATGTCATTCTCAAATTTTTCTGCCTTAAATAATTAAACATGCATTCATTATATCAATTTATTAGCTGACACACAGAACAAAAAAATCCCTAAAAATTTTGAAATTATATCGTAATTAACCACAAAGCACTTAAACCCAATAAACTAATACCAAGATATTCAAGTAAAACAGTGCGCAGAACAGGACCATGTTGGGCATGAGTTATCCAACCCCAAACAAAGTAAAAACCCGCTATAGTTAAAGATACAACTCTGAGCCAAAAACGTTCCGGCCAAGCCAATGAAAATAATAAAGCCAAAATTGATAGACCTGCAATCAAGATCATATATGAAAGCCAGTGTTTGCGAATAATTTTAAGATGATCCATATTTTTCTATCTCTAAATTAGGCTATTAAAAGATCATGCCGGATTGAAAACTAATAATTAATAGACCAATCAAGGCTAAATACAATAAATGAGCTAGGTTTTGACCCACTAATCTTATCTTTGGATTTAATGCAAATACCACCCAATCATATAACAACACAATGCTTATAACCGCAATCATTGTCACGCCTAATGCTTTGGCAAATTGTAAGGGAGAAATACTGGGCCACGGTCGAATTTCACCCATGATAAAATTTAAAGCCGCTAACACATTATTATTTAATGGCGGATTTTGGTCTAGATAAATACTAGTACGTTGCAAAGTTACTGGTTGAGAAATTTCTGCATTCTGATTATTAAATTCTGAAATTTCCGCTAGATTTACTTCATTATCATTCGAATCGATTTCATTTTTAATTGAGGAATTATTTTCAATAGTATTTTCAGACGAATTCGCACTTGGCAATTGATTTCTTTCATCAAAAGATTTTTCCGAATTATTAATAGGCCTACCAAATACTTGAACCACTAGGGTTGTTTGAGTTCCTTCCAAAACTCCATTAATAACTGCCACTCCTATTTCGGTATATCTGTCATTGAGCATATTAGCTCGATGCGAGGGTGAAGCCATCCAAGCTTGAATCATTGGTTGGGTGGTGTAAAAATCACGAGCTAAATTTTCCCCGGCCGATTGATATTCATAGCCACTTTCTTTAATGAAATCCCATGGCTCTTTACCGGTCGGAGAAATATGAGCCCAATATTGATTTGCAAACATATCAGCGGCTTTTTTTTGAGCGGCTAAATTTAAGGCCGTGTTTAACTGAAGTCTTCCAACTCCGTGAACCTCTCGTGTTTGGTTTGTTTGATCTACAACTTGTTCAACCGTAATGTTGGTGGCATAACCAAGAATCACTCCACCTTTGTAAGAAAATATGTGATTGGTAAGTAATACAAAACCAAAGAAAATGACACTCAAAATACTCAAAATTAATTGCCACTCAAATCTTAAAATTGAAGCTCTTTGATTATTTGAAGATCTGGGATGCAACAAATGAGATAATGAATGCAATGTTGATTTTTTCTTGCTCATAGTCTCTTAAAATCGACATAATGTATTGACATCACCATAGAAAGATAGTAATGATCCAGCCAGAGGACAGCCTTTTACAGAATCTTTTTTATCAAACAAAGCAAAACCTTGAGCCGATAATTCTTGCCAAAAGCCCAGCGCACTATTGGGTTGAACAAATTGATAATCATCACCCGAAATTCCTACAGTGTTAACCAAATCTTGAAAAGCGGAGTGTCGACTGCCAACTGCGTCAATCAAGCCCAATTCACCGGCCTGTTTTTCACCATAAATCATAGCTCCGATTTGTTCAACAATTGTAAATTCAGAGATTTTTCTGCCCTGCGCGACAGCTTTTACAAACTCGGTATAAGCATCATTAACACCTTCTTGAAGGATTGCTTTTTCTTCTGCGATAATTTGTCTGTAAGGATTGCCCACATCTTTGGATTTTCCGCCCGTGATATAGGTGGTTTCCACCCCATCTTGAGTTACCACCCCTCCTGAAAATGCTCCGTAATCTTCTTCAATCACACCTTTGTAATATTTAAATGGGCCAAAAATAACACCAATGCTACCAATATTTGTTCCGGTGTCGGCGATAATTTTGTCCGCTTGACTGGCGGCCCAATAAGAACCAGAGGCAGAAGTGCCGCTTACATAGGCAAAAATTGGTTTGCCTGTTCTTTGACGATAGGCGTTAATACCATCACCAATTGCTTTGGAACCAACTACCGTGCCACCTGGACTGTCAATGTGTAAAATCACTCCTTTAATTGAGTCCACTTCTGCCATATTAAGTAATAAATCTTTAACTTCATATCCATAAGTTATTTGTGATTCCAACCAAGAACTGAGCGGGTCATTGGAAGGTTCGGTTAAAATTACGCCGGAAATGGGCACAACCGCCAGATAATTTTTGCTATATTTATTTCCCGCCAAGTAATTGAGAGTAGTTCCATCTGGAATAATTAAGTCTGATTGTTCAATTTCTCCCATTAACGCAAAAGCGCCAAAAAGAATAAAAAAGGAAGTAATTGCCAATAAAAATGCTAATACTTTTGTATAGGTGATTAAAAATTGTTTTGTAACGGCTTTAAATGCTTTAAAAATTATAGTCATAATCACATGCTATCAGAGCTGAAGGTTTTCTGGCAAGCGGGAGAATTTGCATTCTAATTTTCATCGGATATTTGATTAATTTTGGCAGAAATAAAGAAACAAAACTTACAATTTTATTTCTTCAAAATTTTTATATAGCTCTCTACAATACCAAATTTCAGTTAACCCAGCATTAAACCAGATGGAAGTGACCGATAATAATGCGTCATTCTGTTTTGAGTTTCAATATATCTCTCTACAATACCAAATGTCAGATTAAACTTTTTCAAAATCAGATGGATTAACAGAAAGAAATGTGTCATTTTGTTTTGTGAATGCGATATTTGCTTGGATTAATACATCAGGGTATAATTATTGTCTCAATTTGTTAGGGGCCCCATCGTCCAGAGGCCTAGGACACCAGGTTCTCATCCTGGGAACTGCGGTTCGAATCCGCATGGGGTCACCAGAATCATCCAATGATATTGATAAATCATTCGAAAAATTAACTTGCGCATTCAATTACCTTACTAATCTGAATTAAACCACTCTACTGTTCTAGCCATAGCTTGTGAAAATGAGTTTCCTGTGAAGTTGTGGCCTCCAGATTCATATTCAAATAATTGATACTTATTATTGTTTTTTTTCAGCAATTTTTCCAAATCGCGCGCATAATTAATGCTCACCACGTCATCGTTAACTGCATGATGCAATTGTATGGCTGAACTAATCTCATGAAGATAATTGGTCGCTACCACTTGTCGCCAAAAATCACTTTTGGGATTAAATTCTCCATGTGCCTTAAATAATTCTTCCCGTTTTTGAGCTCTATCCGATTTCTGAATGTCGGAAAGTCTGAATGAGTGATCAGATAAGCCATATTGTTGCCAATCTTCGTAGGAGTAAACTGCTCCGGCCCAAATGACCGCTCTGCGAATTTTTGGCTTGACCGCCAAGGTACGTAATATTACGTTACCTGCCATGCTATGTCCCCATAGCCCAATCTTTTGTGTATTCACTTGTTCAAAATTTTCCAAAGCGGAATAGGCGTGGAGAACATCTTTTATGTAATCGCTTGAATAATAAGCTCCGTTGGCTACCCCCTGCGAATCGCCGTGACCTCGCAGATCAATTTTTAAGACTATAAAATTATTTTTCGCTAAATAATCCACATAGGCTTCGTATCTTTTTGTTGTTTCGTAGATATCGGGGGGAATGTATCCATGAATAAAAACAATTGCCGGCCATCCTTCAGCCGGTTTTTCCCCATTGGGAATAGTTAAAAGCGCATTGATTTTTAAACCTTCAGAAGTATAGGAAGTGAGATAACTTGAATAAGTTGTACTTTGATTAAACAAATTTAATTCATTGAGTTTGCTTTCATAGCTTAAAGTTCTAAGATAAGGAATAGTCAGTTCTTTGAATGGAAGTTCTATGAATGAAAGAGTAGTTGGCGCATTCTGAAAGTTTGAATCGCTAAACTCACTTTCTTTGGATGATGTTAGGTTTGATGAAACTTCCGAATTTTGAACGAGTTGATTTTGATTAAACCAGCTAAAGTTTTTGAAAAATTGAAATATAACTAGCAAAAGCCAAAGGAGAAAAAATAAAATAAAAAAAATGAGGTATTTTTTTAGAATTTTTTTCATGAGGCGATATCTTAACAAAGATGTTTGATGAAACAAAGAGATCAAAAATGAATAATACTGCTTACAATCATTCAAAAAGATGTTATAAATATATCCAGTTTTTATAAATATGACTAATTTTTAAATCAATAATCCTGTAGCTTGAAAAAAATATTTCTTGTTAATTACTCACAATATTAATCGAGAAAATTGATTCTGGACACAAATATGCGCCAAGTTCAAATTGAAACCAGCTGGAGAGAAGTTTTAGAAGATGAGTTTGAGAAAGATTATTTTAAAAAATTAAGACAATTCGTTAGAGAGGAATATCAACATCATATAATTTATCCGCCGACAAGAAATATTTTTTCCGCAATGAATTTATGCCCACTTCATTCAACAAAAGTAGTTATTATTGGTCAAGATCCATATCATGGGAAAAACCAAGCCATAGGCTTGAGTTTTGCGGTGGCCCCCAATGTTGCCTTACCACCTTCTTTACAAAATATTTTTAAAGAAATTCGTCAAGATTTGAAAATTGATCCATATTCCAACGGAGATTTATCTCGCTGGGCCAAACAAGGAGTACTACTCTTAAATGCAGTTTTAACCGTTCGCGCCGGTCAGCCCGCCTCTCATAAAAATCAAGGTTGGGAAATTTTCACTGATGCTGTAATCAAAGCACTCACTACTCACCAACAAAGTTTGGTTTATCTACTTTGGGGAAAATACGCTCAACAAAAAGGAGAAATCATAAATCGGGAAAGAAATTTGGTCTTACAATCCGGTCATCCTTCTCCTTATTCCGCACATTTATTTCATGGTCATCATCACTTCTCACAAGCTAACACCTATTTAGCTCTGCAAGGCAAATCACCAATTGATTGGAGATGAATGTTCTGTGACAAAGATTTTGAATTGACAATTGGTTTTTAAAATTTAACCGAAACGTTTTGACAATTAAGCCACCAAAATCAAACCGAATTTTACTCAATTCACTTTCAATGAAGTTAATTTACCTCAATAAAATTAATGCTTCCTGGAGGAAGAGTTAAAGGCTTACTAAATGAGTTTATTGTTTCAGTTGTTTCACTCATTTGAGTTCCAAGATAAATTGAATCACTTGCCGATTGTAAAATGCTTCTTATTCCACCTGATGAGCCGGGCAAATTTAGAAGTATGTCTAAATGACCATAATAATAATTAATCAATACAATCTTAATTTTTCCATTTCGATCTTTGATGACAACAGATTGAAGCGGGTTAAAATCACTGTTATTTATAGAGGTTTTTATTTGAATCGGATATTCTTGAGTTTGCATTAAATCACCATTAGTGAATGCTTTGAACTTTTTAAATAATTCATAATTCATTTCACCTTTTCTTGAATATGATGAATCAGATAAGCCGGCAAAAGGATAAATTTTTTGTGAATCTCCATAATTACCCAACATTCCAGGCCAATGTAGATGCCAATAATGGGCTCCTGTCACGTTTGGAGATTTAATAAATGATGTTAAATAATTACTCAAGATCAAAGACTCTCTCCATTTGGCTAATGAATTAGAATTTGAAATCACATTTTTCCACCATTCGAATGCACCATCTTTATGAAAGATTACTCCGTATTCAGAGGGAATAACTTCCACATTAAAATTTTTATTAACGTTCCATTGAGAATTAATTCTGTTTAAAACTGAACTAACTCTCTGAGAAGCTTGAGTGGACATCTTCACCGCAGACTCATCGCTATCATCCATACCAAATCCAAGATAAAAATGTGGGGAGACAAAACTTAATTCACCTGGATTAAGCGAGTTGAGCAAATATTGACTCCATGTTTCCTGAGTTGATTCACCCGTAAATTCCATGCTCGATTCAACCGAAAAACCGACTTTCGCCAAACTATCAACGGAGCGAATGGCGGAGAAAAACTCTCTATATCTTCGCAAATAAGCCTCTTTTGTATCTTGAGAATGATTACAGCTGTGCCAAGGGTTACAATTTTCACGATATTTAAGGTAAAAAGGTTCGTTTCCAATTTCCCAATAATCGATTTTGAAAGGTTCTTTACGATTTTCGTATTGAGGGAGTGACCTTAACCAAGCAAAATAACCCGGTTGCTGATCAAAGTTGTAAACAAAAAATTGCGCGACCGTACCCACTGGATGATTAATTGATGGATCACTTCTTCTTAAGTATAAATCATTATTTTTTTTATCTATCTTATCAATAATCATCCACTCCGAACCAATTAAGATTTTCTTTTTGAGATATTCAACCTTATTAATATCGTTCAATTCACCATCATTTCGTCCGCCAAAGCCATCTACTGAATCCGCAAATAAAAAGTTTTCATAAAGAGCATTAATTGATTCTTCATAAACATTAGTTGGGTCTATGGTTTTAATTAAATTTTCATTAACTTTAACTATAGTTTCGTTTGCCCTTAGTGCTGATTGTATTCTCGATCTATACTCAGTTCTCCATAAATTTGATTTCCAGGTTGACGGGATTTGTTGAGGTAGTTCTCCAACTGTATACTCTGCTAACGCCCGAATTTCTTTTGGACTACTTGTTTGATAATTAACAATATACATTATCTTTCCATTATCATTTTCAATAGTTTTTAATAAATCGCCAATTCCAAAGTAATTTGGTAAAGGTTGTTTTGCTGGAACTATAGCCAAAAACGGTCTTTTGTTTCTTTCTCCTATTCCCTCATACCAGTTATACCACTCCGACCAATGACCTCCTGGATATCTCACAAACAAGTCATTTTGAAATTCTTGAACAGTGCTCAAAAAATTTGAATCCTGCAATTGTCCCGATTTATTCGCAATCGGAAAAGGCCAAACTAAATTAAAACCCAAAACAGAAGATGAGATTTTTTTTGTAGCAATCTCATTTACTGCTATCACAGATGTGGTGATCGACCCCTTGTTTAGAGAGGGAATCAAGACTGAATAGCGATACCAATAACTGCCATCTTTAGTAAAAACTTCAGCTAATTGATTTTTAAAAACAAAAGCTGTGTGAGTTGATGGAGAAATTGAATAGCTAAAATCTTGGCTATATGTTCTTGAAACATCCCAAACTCCGGAAAGCGATTTTCGAAACCAATATCTATCTTCAAAGGTAATAGTTTGACCCTGATTGTTATTAAATGGAAAAATTGTATTGGTGTCTAATTTGTAAGGAAAAGGAGAATTGGAAGTATTTTGTTCATTTTGAAATAAATCTCCGGATCCACTCCAAGTCTTGTTATTAATATCATTCCTCAGCCACCATTTATTCTCATAAGTTACAATTTGTCCAATTGTTTTTCCATTATTAAAAAACGCAAGTGAATCAATTTTTTTTGGAAACTGGTTGGTGGTTGAATTTATTTCAGACTCAAACAATTTTCCCGAGTGCCATGTTTTGGCCAGTGGGCTAGTTCTCGACCAAAAAATATTATCTTTAGTAATAACCTGAAAAAAAGTGTTTGTTTTTTCATCAAAATAAATCTCATGCGTATCAACATTTGTTATCGGCCAATTGCTCATCATTTGTTCAATTGTGTAATCATTGATGTTTCTTGATGAGGCTTGATTGCGTAGATCATAGGAAAATCTTAAACCATAAATTAAAAAGGGGAACATCACTAGTAATAGAAAAACAAAACCAAAAAAAGTAAATCTGTATTTGTTTTTCTTGAAATTATAATTAGTAAGATTCATTAGGCAAATTTAATATGCATAAATGATACTAAAAAGTAAACCATTTTTCAGCAAATTGGCCAATAATTGGTAGTTCTTGTTTTTTACCGTTAGCCGCATTAATGATTCCAATTATCCACAACACAAAAACGGCTAAAGAACCAAACGGGCCAATAATAAACCAGCCAATTAATGGAATAATCGAGCCCAAAACACTCACCGCCAAACCAGTAATTACCAACATTAGTGCTTGTTTAACATGAAATTTAACGAAAGGATCATCTTTGCTTTCTGTAAGCAGGGGCACAAAAAAGATGATATAGGCGACAATAGCCATACCGGTTGAGTTACTAGTAGCAGTTTTTTCACTTTGAGCGGTTGTTGACTCTTGCTGAGTGTTGTTTGCCTCATTCATACTACTCACCTCTTTAGTTGGGGGGACATTCGTGTCGGTTTGGTTTTGTTCTGAATTTATTTGATCGTTCATTTATTTCCTATTCATTAAACTCTAGCACAACAAACAGATAATTTAACAATGCTTGTTTGTATAAGGCATTAAGTTGATAATAATACTGAAAATAGTATGTCATAATTAGAGCGGTCGCACAATAGCAATCTTCATAAATGAAATCATTAAATTTCAATTCCACCAGATCAAAAAATATTTCCCAACTCAATCACACTGGAAAAAATGTTCTTTACTGGATGACCAGAGATCAACGCGTTCACGACAATTGGTCATTAATTCAAGCAATTAACTTGGCCACGCAACGAAAAGGCCAAGTCTTTGTGGTCTTTGCTCTCAGAAAAAATCTTCAGAATCATTCTGGCACTGCACGCATGCTTGATTTTATGATCTTAGGTTTAAAAAAAGTGGAAAAAGACTTAAATGATTTGGGTATAAATTTTGATATTTTAATTGGTGATCCGGTTGCAGAAGTAAGAGATTATGCCAAAAAAAATGATGTTTTTCACATTGTTTGTGATCAATTTCCTTTAAAAATATATAAAAACTGGATCCTTGAATTAAGTAAAAATAATGTTTTTGGCATTTCAATTGTTGATTCACACAACATTGTTCCCGTCTGGGAAGCGAGCAATAAAAGAGAGTTTTCAGCCAGAACATTCAGGCCAAAAATTCAGCATCAATTAAATTATTATTTGACCGATTTCCCACAGCTGATGCCGATTTCTACTCGAAAATACCCAAAAATTGATTGGCAAAAAATTCGAGCTAATATTACAGTTGAAGAAAAAATTGGCTTACCTCTTCAATGGTCAACTGGAGCGGATCAAGGATTTAAACTTCTAAATGATTTTGTTGAATTTAAAATCCAGAATTATACTGATAATAAAAACAATTTTAATTTAGAGTCGCTTTCCAATTTGTCACCATATTTACATTTCGGACAACTTTCCGCGCAAAGAGTGGCTCTAGAAATTGTTAAAAAATGCAATCCTGATTTGTCAAATGTTTATTTAGAAGAATTAATTGTGAGAAGAGAATTAGCAGACAATTATTGTTTTTACACTGAAAACTACGATGATTTTCAGGGTTTGCCGACTTGGGCGCAAAATTCACTATCAAAACACAAACGCGACGTGAGAGAAAATGTTTATACACTTGAACAATTTGAGAATAGTCAAACTCATGACATCATGTGGAATGCGATACAAAATCAGTTAAAGTACTCTGGCAAAATCCATGGATATTTACGCATGTACTGGGCTAAAAAAATCCTAGAATGGACAAACACACCACAAGATGCACAAAAAATTGCAATTAATTTAAACGATCGCTACTCAATTGATGGTCGAGATCCCAATGGCTACACCGGTATAGCTTGGTCAATTGGCGGATTACATGATAGACCATGGTTCGAGCGACCAATTTTTGGTCAAGTTCGCTACATGGCAATTTCCGGCTTAAAAAAAAGAGGAAATATCAATGAATTTATTAAGAAATGGGATTAATTTGGCTTGATTTTGATTTGATTAATGATGATGCGCATGATCGGCCATTGATATTTCACTTGCCAATTTTTGTCGAAATTTTGCCACCGCTACAGCCGCCAACAAAGACGTTAAAGGCACGGCCAAAACCAAACCAATAGAACCTGCCATAGTCCGAATTACTTCTTCGACAATTTGTTGACTATTGAGCGCTACCCAAAATGGCGTTTGCTCATTGAGATAAAATAGTAAAAATAAAGCGGTATTAGCACCAACATATGCCAAAAAAAGTGTGTTAACCAAAGAAGCAATATGATCTCTGCCAATTACCATAGCTCGTGAAAAAAGTTCTCTGCCGGAAAGATTTTTGTTGGCTCCGGCTAATTGAAAAACAATCCCTGCTTGAGCCACAGTAATATCATCCAAGACTCCCAACGCTCCCAATAAAATTCCTCCCAATAACAAACCTTGTAAATCAATTACACCGGTTTCACCATATTGTAGAAAAAATGCTTCTTCAGAACCCAAACCAACCAAGTGAGCGGCATGAACCGCCAATTGTGAAATTAACGCCACAAAACCCAAGACCAGCAACATTCCGCTTAGAGCTATATGAGTTTTCCACGACCAACCATGAGCAATGTACAAGGTCATCACTGCAATAATAATGCAAGAAACCAATGAAATTACAAAAGGATTTTGTCCCTCAACAATTCTTGGTACAGTAAAACTTAATAAAACAATCAGGCTCAAACCCATGCCCACCACAGAAAATAAACCTTGCCACCGAGCAATAAGCACCACTAAAACGATAAAACCCAGTATTACCGCCAAAACCACATGCAGTCTAAACATGTCCGCCAAAATATATTGAACTCCTTCACTATTTTCTTCAATGGCGATAATGACAAAAGATCCGGTTTTTACCAATTGAGATTGCATTAATGGTTGGAAGTCACTTCCGGCCGAAACTTCAACTTCATGACCATCACTCAATCTAACCAGTAATTGTTGAGTATATAGAGGGGGATCTTGAGGAAGAGTTTGTTGTTCCAAAACTTGTATAACTTGTCCCCAATCATATTTGGGAGAAAAGTTTTCAGTTTTTTGATAATCTGGTACTTCTGAAGAAATTGCACTCTCTTCTAATTGAGAAAATTGAACATCCGGCTCATTGGCATCAACCAATGAAGGCTGAGAGACCAAAAGAATCGCAAAAAATAGAATTGCTTTCGCTAAAAAATAAATTAATTGATTTATCATTATGGCTTTTTTTT
>CAZTME010000014.1:0-2301 GCA_964614795.1 uncultured Pseudomonadales bacterium
GTGAAATTAGATTTGACACAAAATAATCTCGTCAATTAATTTGCTCAGTTTATCTTAATGTTATTGTGTGGCAAATCTAACTTATTCAATGATACTCGCTCCCGTAGTTCAAGGGATAGAACAAGGGTTTCCTAAACCCTAAATCCAGGTTCGAGTCCTGGCGGGGGCACTTTATTAATTTTCAAGTGATTGAAAATTTCACTACTAGGCTTGTCGCGCAATAAGAATATGAATTGAAATGAATCATGCTATTATTGTGCTTCAAATCTACCATTGACTAAAGCCAGCAGATCTTCTGGCGATTACTAAGCTTGTTGCTATTATGTGACAAGATTAAATGTTGTGCTAATATAATAGCTCGCATTATCGATTAATCCAGATAAAATGAAAGGAAAATTATGCAAGATATTCTTCAAGCTCTTAACTGGCGATACGCCACCAAACAATTTGATGCCGGCAAAAAAATTTCCGCAGAAGATTTTCAAGTCATTAAAGAATCTCTGCGACTTGCTCCTTCCTCTTTTGGACTTCAGCCTTGGAAGTTTATTCAAGTTGAAGACAAGAAAATTCGTCAGCAATTAAAAGAATCAGCTTGGGGTCAATCACAACTTACCGATGCTTCCCATGTAGTAGTACTATGTCGCAGAAATTCTATTGATGAGTCTTTAGTTGACGCTTATATGGAAAGCACAGCTTCAATTAGAGGTATTAAAGTCGCAGATTTGCAGGGATTAAGAGATATGATTATGGGCTTAATTTCCTCGCAAACACCAGAGGCTGTAACACAATGGGCGGAAAAACAAATCTATATTGCCCTAGGATTTGCGCTAGAAACAGCAGCAATTATGGGGATAGATGCTTGTCCAATGGAGGGTTTTGATAAGCAAAAATTTGACAACATTCTAGGACTAGATAAACAGAACCTCTCTTCAGTTGTAATTGCAGTTTTTGGCTATCGATCACAAGAAGATAAATACGCCACGCAAACCAAATCACGTTTTTCTGAGACAGAAGTTTTTTTATCGAAATAAGTAGAAATAATTGTTATTGGCAATAATCAACTGACAAATATTTTAATTGAATAGTCGATTCGATGATCTTATTTAAATTGAATCGTGTTGTTTTTGTGAGATAAGTCTATTCATTCAAAATAAGATTGAGTTTCTAAAACAGTGATAGAATTCATCAAGATAATCGTTTGCCTCCATAGTTTAACGGATAGAATGAAGGTTTCCGGAACCTTAGATGGGGGTTCAATTCCCTCTGGGGGCACCAATTGTCTTTGTTGATTTAACCAAACCAGAGAAAAAGACTACTTGAATTGTGAATTCTGCTGAGTTGAATTAGATAGCAAACTTGTCAAATAACAGACTTGTCGCGCAATAAGAACATGAGTTAATTTGATATAGATTTTGGCTCATTTTGGATGATAATGTCACACGTTTACCCTGATTGATATTTTTAAACAGGCATAATTTTCAACTATTTTAGTTCTCATCAACCGATGTTTTTCGATCGCCACTCGCTTAAACGCGTTGGTTTCATCACTGTAAGTGAAACGGAGCTACAAGCAGTTGTGTCGGAAAGTATAAATCGACCCAGAAGAATATTGGGCTACAAAAACAGCACAAAAAAATGTATCTCTAACTACAAAAAAACTATAGCAAGGTGAAGCGTGGTTGAAGTTGCAAATTGAATATGAGGACATATTTAATATTAAGTTTACTGATATAATAAAATGAGGATTGATTATAAGTGCTAACTTTGTTTCAAATTAGCATCAAGGTTAGAACCGGATTTCAATTGATTTATGAAAAAAATACTCACACTTTTTAAGAGAAAATCGGTCAAAATTGGTTTTATTGTAATCGTCGCATTTTTACTGGGTTTTTCTTGGCTACTTGGTGTTTATCAATCTCCTTTTCCACCAGCTTGGATTGGCATCGCTTACTATTCTGTGGATCTTCCGGAAGAAATCAGTTTGGAACAATTGAGTCAAAATACGCAAACTTTGACTTCGGTGCAAACTGCCGGTTTGATATTTAGGCCAAAAACCGATTTGGCTAAAGAGTTGTTGCCGGAAGAATTTGTCGTTCCCAGTTTTACGTTGAGTGATTTAGAGGCTTTAAGAATAATGGTGGCTGACACTGTGGCGCGCCAGCTTGCTGGCGCGCCACCAAACAAACAACAAGATGTCTTGGCCATCCTCTCCGATCCTGAAAGCCATCTCGCTCTCCAGCGAGTAGTCGTAGCCGTTGGTCTTTCCGCCAATATCGATCGACCACAACAAATCACTTTAAG
>CAZTME010000014.1:2400-18911 GCA_964614795.1 uncultured Pseudomonadales bacterium
ACTTTAAGCTCTCTCAAAAGCACTGCTCAATCTATTGAACCAAGCGTCTATGACGAAGCCGTTGCTAAACTTGCCTTCTCTGCTCCTATCAAACCCCTTGATTCTTCAGCAGACAAATTGCAAAACCAAGCAACAACTTCAGAAAATAGTAATACCAATCTGCAAAATTTCACTGTTGAAAAAACCGGCGGATATCGTGTTTACAAATCTCAAGAATCATTAAATCAAGCTCAAGCAAATCCGGAAATCATTTCCACCACTCCTTTCACGGAGAGCATCGTTATCAACGATCAACTCATTCCCCTAAAAGCCGGTCGCTCACCTTTACTCAAACTTGATCCCGGCACCTATCAAACAGACAAAAATGTAGTCTTTTCTCCAATTGAGTACTATTTGGCTGTGCAAACCGCTAACGGTTTACCTTATACAACAGCCGGCATCGGACATGCTTGGTCAGTTTTAGCTTATAAAGAACAAGGTTGGATTCAGCCTCTAATGACCATGAGTTTGTTCAATTCTTTGGATGAAGATAATAAACAAAGACTAGAATGGGGAGAAATGACGAACATTGCCACCTACACAAATTTGTGGATTAATCACCCCGATGACTGGAATAGAGCGATTAATTCATTAAATCGCATTCCAATTCCGGACGGAGACACTCGTACACATTTAATGCAAATTGAACCCAGCACTGCCCAAGCTATTTTATTTAAGCGTCGTTGGTATTTGCCTCAATATGCCACTCAAGAATTGTATCTGGAGTATTTAAAAACCTCGTTGGAAAAATCAGATTCTTTAACTAACAAACTCGCTTTGTTAATTGAAATTGCCCATGTCAATTTGCAAAACATCATGAATAAATCTTTTTGGGGCGCCGTTCAGATTATAATGAATGGCACTTGGGGAGACACTCGCTATAATGGTGTTACATCTAATTGTGTGTCTTATTCAACGGCCATTTGGAATGTCTTTAATCCGCCTGTAAAATACGATCCACGAATTTTATGGTTAGTTCCAGCTCCAGGGCAACTCTTTGTAAACATTGACCCTAACCGAATTGATACAATTGATCTTCCGGATGAAGACTCTCTCCCTGAAGATCAGCGAGGCAAACCCTTTACTACGGATAAATAAATTCATTCTGTTTGGAATGTTATAATCAATTCTAATTATTTGACTTTCGCGCAATAAGAACGTGACCAAAAAAACCGTGTTGTTATTGTGCGACAACTCTACTTGATGCAAAGAATGGAGCATTTATGATTTTTTGGGTTTCTCTAATCATTTTTGGTATTTTATTTTTTATTTTCCTTTTTTTATGGGGAAGTTACAACAATTTAATTAGAAAACGCAATCGAGTTCGCACCGATTTTGCAGATATTGAAGTACAACTCCAAAGACGCGCCTCTTTAATCCAAAATTTAGTGGATATGGTTCGTGAGTATGCCAGTCATGAAAACAAAACATTTACTCAAGTTTCTTCGGCTAGAAGCGCAATTGATACTTCAAAAACAGCTGGTGACGCGGCCAAAGCAGATAATATGCTAACTCAAACTCTTCGCTCTCTCATGATGGTTACGGAGGCCTATCCAGAATTGCGAGCTTCAGAAAATTTTCAGCAACTTCGCAGTGATATTTCTTATACTGAAAATAGTTTGGCAGTCTACAGAGAAGAATATAATAAAACAGTTGAAAGTTACAACAATTTAGTTGAAACTTTTCCTGGTTTATTGGTGGCGAACATTTTTGGCTTTAAACCTGAAGAGTATTTCACTCCTATTGAACATGAGGTTTTCAAAATAGAAAAAAAGGCTGAAAAATAAATTTCTTTAATTTATGCAATCACCCTTTACCTCTCCAGATCCTCTTGTTAAAAAATCTGCCATTATTTTATCTTTTTATTCATTGTTTCTTTTATTTTTCTTTGGCTTTTTAATTGTTTCAGAATTCGAAACTAAAACTCTTCAAAAACAAATCATTTTGCCAATTAAAGCCTGGTATCACACTCAAATCAGTCAAATTGCTCTGGATATTGCCAATGATGCTCGAAAAAAGCAAGAAAAATCAATTCTGCTTCAAGAATTGGAAAAAAATAAGCAGATGGCTAAGGAAACTTATTCCATTGCAACATCAAGTTCAACTATCATTATCAATAATTCTAACAAACCAGCTCCTAAAAAAAATACTAATAATAATTCTATTAATACACCAAACTTAGAAGTCATTATCTCTCCTCCATCTACCGATGGATATAATTCAAACCTAAGTCAACCACCCAGCTTTGATGAAGCCGAATGGCAAAGAAAAATTGATCAAATGAAAGCAGATTCACAAGCTCGCTACGAAGAATCATTGAAAAACCAGCAACTCTGGTCGAAGCAAAAATCCGCCGAAAATGCTGCCTGGATGGACGAACAACGCGCCAAAGCCCAGGCGGAACAGGAGAAGTGGAAAGAGGAAAATGGGTTCTAGCGAGTTGTTAATTCCAAGAAGAAACAAAACACCTACTAAGCTTTCACCACCTCTTTAAGTTGGGATAAATAACGCTGTAATGAAAGTAGTACCTCTCGAGCTTCTTGCTTAAGATCGTCCTTACTTGCTGAACGATCAATTTTGTCTGGAAGGGTTTTGTTCGTAACAATTGCAAATCCGTCAAGTATTTTCTGATTCAAATTGAAATCTTTGCTCTGATTTAAAATATTGGTCATAATGACTAGCGCACCAGACAATTCTGCATCTATACCATCTTTCTTTTTCAGAGAGACAATTCTATTTGAAATTGAATCTGAATCTTCCTTGGACTCAATTTCTGGTGGCTTTTCTTCTGGAAGAGCATCCGTCACAATCATACTTTCGTCTAATTTCGAGTTATTCGGAGTGGTTGGAGAGAGATCGCCATTTTCAAACAAAAGATCTGTCGAAGTCACACTAGTTTCTTGATTTACGGTCGCTACCTCAGTCGGCACTGGAGTCGTCGGCTCTGCTTGCGCGTCAGTTTTAAACTCCATTTCACCTCCCACGACCGAGCTTTGACCATCCGTTGGCGTTTTTCCTGCTTGAGTACTAATCACAGTTGATGGAGGTGTATTTGTCACCTCAGCTGAGATTTGACCCGTCCCACCTTGTTGCATTACTTGTTCTGGAATTGAAACTGCCACTACAATGTTTGAAGAGCTGTTCAGAGGATTACCACGACTGTCATATTGCACGTTTAATCCTGTATTTACTTGAATTCCAAGACACTCACTTAAATTGTTTTCAGAAAATAACTTTTCAATAATTTCTTTGATTGAATTAGCAATACTGTCAGCCGTCGTATTTCTTACATTATCTCCATTATTATCCTTTGTTTCAATCATGATTGAAGCCGAAAAATCAGATGATTTTTCTAATGCATCTGCAAGATGAAATAGTTTAATTCCTGCCTCAAGTCTTGATTGATTAGCTAGGAATGGTTTGTTACTATCTTTTATTAAGAGTTTGCTCAAACCATTCAATTTGCCTACTACCAGCCTCTGGATTTCTTGCCTCGAGAGTGCCTCGGGTTGCGCACCGTCCTCAACACCCATACCCTACTCCCTTTCATAATCGGCATATACGACTGTTTCAAGAACCGATGAGTAGTTGAAGAGTTCGTCCACGTTGAAGAGAATGTCAATTTCTCTTTTGGCGTCTTGGTCGCTACTGGATGCGTGAATGAGGTTGTATTGCTGACTCATGCCAAAATCTCCACGAATGGAGCCACCTTCCGCCTCACGGCCAAGAGTGGTACCTACCAACTTGCGCACCACAGTCACTGCATCAATACCTTCCCAAACCATAGCCACCACCGGCTGACTACCCATGAAAGACTTAAGCTCACCAAAAAAACTCTTTTGTTTGTGCTCAACATACCACTCAGTGAGTTGAGCATCAGTCATGGAAACCATTTTCATACCAACCAACTTTAAGCCTTTGCGCTCAAAACGATTAATGATTTCCCCAATCAAACCTCTTTGCAAACCATCCGGTTTGACGAGGACGGCGGTACGAGTCATTTTCATAAATTACTCCCTCTCTATTTTGCAGGCTTTCAACTAACTCTTATGGTATCACCAAGACACAATTTTGTCATTTTCTATTCATCATTTAAACTGAGAACTCATTTTCTTTGAAGGGACCAATAACACCCAAACGCAATTTATCTTGATCAATTAATTCTTCCGCCAGATCATGAACCTCTGCCAAACTCACAGACTTAATGGCTTGAATAACTTCTTCTGGTGTTTCTATCTTATCCAGAAGCAACTGCTTCATGCCAAAAAATTGAGCGACACTGCGACTATCTTCAAAAGAAAGTAGGGTTTTGCCGGCGATGTGATCTTTAGCTCGGTCGAGTTCTTCTTGAGTAATTTTTTTTGTTTGCCTGGCTACTCCTAAAAACTCGTCTTTTATGACTTCAATTGCCTCTTGAACACGTTTTGTCTCCACTCCGGCACTGGCTCCAAAAAAGCCGGTTTCGCGGTAATACTCAACGTCGGAATGAACATAGTAACAAAGACCACGTTTTTCTCTAACTTCGGTGAAGAGTCGTGAGCTCATGGAACCACCCACAATCGTTGAAAGCAAAGAAAGGGCATGGCGGCGGCTGTGCCCGCGTTTCAGCGACGGCCAACCCATAATTAAGTGAGCTTGCTGAGTAGGTCGTTCTACCACCACCAGCCGCCGCCCACTCATAAAACCATCTGCTTTCAAACCATTTGCCTCTTGCTTACCCTGAGCCCTCGCGTGCTCCGGCTCCTTCGCAAAATTTTTCTCAACCAATTCTAATGTTTTATCCAACATCACCACACTCTCATCTCCCGCCAAAACCATCAACATATTCTCCAAACCATACCACTTGCTTAAAAAATTGACAAAATCTTCTCGATTAACACCCCTAATCGTTTCTTCCAAACCAATAATATCGTGACTCAGTCCTGATCCCTCCCAAATCATGCGCTCAAACTGATCCACGATATGTTGCATAGGATTATCTTCATACATGCGCAATTCTTCAACAATTACCCCTCTTTCTCTTTCCAAATCTTCCTGCTTAAGTAACGGTTGCAACAACATATCCGACAAAACATCCAAAGTCTTAAATAAATGCTCGGCAGCAGATTTAATGTAATAGCCTGTATATTCTCGACTCGTAAAGGCATTAAAATCCGCCCCTAGCCCATCGATCACACCGGCCAAGAGTTGTGGATCCGGATACTGCGGCGTACCCTTAAACACCATGTGCTCAAAAAAATGAGCAATCCCGAATTCTTTTTCATTTTCATAACGCGAACCGGTATTAGCCAAAATTAAAGCCGTTACCGACTTAACTCCGGGTAAACCAATTCGTAAAACCGGCAAACCGCTTGGTAAATAATTAATTTGATGTTTCATACTTTCTTTCTAAGAAAGATAGTTTACACGAGTTTTGCAGTTTAATGTCACCCAAAGCTTGTCTAAGGATCTTTTTGCCAATTATATCTAGTTTGTAAGATTTTTTTGCATACTTCAAAGAAGTCAAATTGTCCAAATAATTGATTATTAAGAATGCTTGAGGTAAGAAAGTCTTTTAGACTACAATAAAGATACAGATGTAAAATTCTATCCGCGAGCAAGAAATTACACAATAGACTTGTCGCGCAATAAGAACATGAATTAAGAAACCTGTTGTTATTGTGCAACAAGTCTAAAAGTGTTAATGCAACACTAAGCCAGCTCAAATACTTCCACTACATTACAGGTACCGGCTCAATACCCAATAATTCTAACCCATCTTTTAAAACCACCCCGGTTGCGGCCACCAATAGTAATCGTCGATTAATAACCGACTCATTTTGCGCTTCATCCAAAACCGGACACTGAGCATAAAAAGCGTTAAATTTTTGACAAACTTCATACAAATACAAGCATAAATGATGTAAAGAAGAGGTTTGCGCACTGCGTCTTAATGTTTCGTAATAAAACAAAAAGGCTCGTAGTAGTTCAATTTCTTCAGCAAAAAGTTGATCTTCTGTTGAAAATTCCTTGAATTGTATCAATAAGTTAATTAATATATCAAAATGATTAGCAATATTTCTTTCCACTGCTTTAGTTAAAATGCTTTGTGTGCGCGCAAAAGTGTATTGAATATATGGTCCGGCAAAACCCTTAAAACTAACACTCTCTTCAATGTTGAAGGTAATATCGCTCGTTGCATCGACAGAAAGCATCGTCCATTTAACAGCACCAATCCCAACCGCAGTGGCCACAGCCTCAAATTGAACTTCTGAGAGGTTTTTCTTCAAGTTGGTGCTCAACATAACGTTTTTTGCTTTTTCTATTGCCAAATCCAGTAAATCATCGCCATAAATCACCAAGCCCTTGCGCGAACTCATTTTGCCCTCCGGCAATCTCACCATGCCGTAGGCTAAATGAATCATGTTTTCGGTAGAAGTAATTCCCAATAAATTCACCACCGCAAAAAGTTGTTTAAAGTATAAAATTTGATCCGCCCCCACTACCCAATACAAAACTCTAGCCCCCAATTGCGAGCGTTGGCGGGTTAACTCAATATCAAAAGTCATGTAAATACCCGTGCCGTCTTTTCGCAGTAAAATCTTATTAGGTAAATTGAATTTTGCCAAATTGGCACGCACAGCTCCATCCGGCAATTTTTCCAAAATGCCTTTTTGAGCTTGATCCAACACAATTTGCTTGCCAGCTAAATAAATTTGCGACTCATAACTGGTAAATTTTTCATCAAACTCAAATCCGTAGCGTGCTTGGGTTTGCGCAAAACCTTCATAAAACCAAAAATTCATTTGTTGCCATAAATTTCTCAGTTGAAGATGTAAGTTGGCATTTGAGTCTTCCCAAGTTTGCAGCATTTGCGACCATTCCTCTTGAACTTTTTCTTCTTGAGCACACATATCTCCCACCTGATACCAAAAACCCACAAAATGATCGTTTTTCTGCAATCTCTCAACCAACATATCCTTGGGATTTAACCAACTTGCCGGCTCATTGGCCCACTCCAGCAGGGTTGCCGACCATGGTTTTGCTGTTTCTTGAGTTGAAAGCAATTGGGCAGAATCAATTTGACCCTTTTTCAAGTCATTAAGAAGCGCTGACTTGGATGAAGCAAAAACCAAGTAACTCCAACAGGATTTCATAATATGTAATCCACGATCATTAAAGACCACCGCTCTGGCCACTTGTTGCCCGTTTTTCGCCAAAACTCGACTTAGCGCCGATCCCAAAGCGGCGTTGCGCAAATGCCCAATATGAAGGGGTTTATTGGTATTTGGAGAGACATACTCGACGACTGCTAAATTTTTTTGATCGTTTTTTGCATAATTGCTTGGTAATTCATAATTATTTATTGGCTGATCATCTGATAGTACCAGATCTAAAAATGAAGATATTTGAGTTGATTGAGGCGTTTTTTCTTGATTTAAGGATGATTTTGATAATTGCGCAAGCAAAGATCGCGCGTTAAGCCAAAGCGATTTATTGGCCAATTTTATGTTGATAAATCCGGGTTTGACCACTTCAAAAGTGATAAGGTCTTGAGGAAGTTTTGGCTGGTTTAAAGCATTTTTTATTTGAAGTGATTGATTATTTTCTGATTGAGAGTTGGTTTCGAGCGGATCAGCCGGTTCTTGAATTGCAAATTGTTTATTTATTGCTGAAGAAGCAGAAGAAAAGGCGTTTTTCTCTAGCCAATCCAAAACTGCTAAGGACAAATTGTAGGGGGATTGATAGCGCGCTTTCAGCTCTGCTGAAAGCGCGCGAAAAGCACTCAAACTATAGGCACACGCCCAATCTCCATGACTGGCAATTGCCGGTTTTTCCAATAAAAACTCTGGATTATCGATTTCTAAAACTTCACTATACGCATTTTTCAACCACCAATGAACTAATTGCATACTTGTATTGTAACCTATCACCAAGTTGGAGTATCCTGATTCTCATATATAGCAAGTTCAAAACCAAATAGCAGATTTGATATAGTTAACTCGTTATCTGCGAACTTGAGTCAGAAAAGAATTACCATTATGTTTTGAGATATCTATGGCAATCGCAAAGCAAAATGACGGATTTGAGATCGTCAGATAGAAAAATGTTATTCTGTTTTTAAAAGAAGATAATTTCTAGGGTTAGAAATGCTCTTACAAAGAATATTTTTCTCTCAACATCACCCGCTAAATTTTAACTTGAATAGTTGACTACAGCGAAGAAATAACGAATCGAAACAAAAAATCAATTTTATTAAATTGACAGATTATTTGAGGTTTTATCTGGAATTTTTTTACTCTATTTTAATAAAAAGAGAAATTACCAGTCATGTTTTCCGTACTTGATCGAAAGTGATTAATGAGATCAGCTCTAAAATGAATTAAGATCTTTGATTTTCCTCCGATCATCTATTTCAGGCATACGGCACTATCAAAATCAAATTTAGAACACGCTCGGTCAAACCAGGTGATGCGTCTGACATAATTTTTCATTTTATTGAAAACACAAGTGGAATTTACCGATCGATTAAATCAAAACTTGTGAAAATCTATCCAGGTAATCAGATACATGCAAATCTCAATAATTCAACAAGGATGATTTAAACAACTTCAAATATTAAAAGTAACAACTTATTAAAAATATAATTGCAGAAATATCAATAATGTTTTGATTAATTCAATGTAACATCAAAAAAATATTACGAATTTAATCCGAACTAAAACATATTCGTTACATATATTTTTGAAGCTAAATTAGCATCAGGGTAAAATCTGAGTATATTTTTTCTTGAGTAATGTCATGTTTTTTAAGGAGTTTACTCAAAAAAAGGAAATTGCTTCTTGCAAGTGAAAATCAAACGTGATATTGTTTTTTCGTAAAGGTAAGTAAAACATCCGCACTTCACGGCAACTGTTTTTTTATCTATTTGCTTGCTTGCCCACTTCAGTACATTGGGTGTTAGGTTGGCTTGTAAAATAGACGATTAACTCTATTGCTTAGAAGTTTAAGACGTTTTATTTATCAAATGCTCTTTAACTCATGCTAATAGATTTGTTTCGCGACAAGTCTAATAAAAGATTGATTGGTTTTGTGGCTTTTTGATGCAAAAAAAGTTGGTCGAAAAATGAATGCTAGGGAAAATTCTATTTTTCTTGCCAAATATTGACTCCATCACTAGCCAAAACCACCGAACCGGATAAATCTGTGCGTAAAACATAACTGGAAACCTCCTCTACTCGATTAATTACGGCGGAATGAGGATGCCCAAACCGATTTTTTTTACCCACACTGATTAACGACCATTCGGGTTGAGTAACATTGAGAAATGATGGCGAAGTACTTGATTTAGAGCCATGATGCGATATTTTTAGAATATCTATCTTCTCTATCAGGTTATGTTTAACCATCGCTAACTCAATCTCCTCACTTATATCACCGGTGAACAGCGCTGTCACTTGATGATATTTGAATAAAAGTACTATAGAAAGGTCATTTTCATCTTTAATGACGTTAAGATTAATGTCTCTCAAATATCTTTCTATGTCCTGTAATATGTGTTCGGTATGTCTGGGTGATTCTACCGTAAATTGTCCATATAACACATTTTTTAAACCTTGAGCGGTTTGGGGATGAAGCACACCAATAGATAAATTTTCAAACGGTTGGATCAATGCTTGTCCCTCTGGTTGAATCAAGACCAATCCATTTTGTATTTTCATCTGGACGATCTCTTGAAACGCCTTAAAAACGGTTGTTTCTTTATTCGACCGATTGGACATTAGCAATGAGTCAACATGATACTGCATGAATACTGCGGTTAAGCCGGTGATGTGATCGGCGTCGGCATGGGTGGCAACAACAACTTCGATTTTTTCATCCATGGCCGGTAAATGATCACGCAAACAATTTAAAATGTTGCTTTCGTTGGGTCCTCCATCGATCAACATTTGCCAATCATTTTTAATGATTAAAAAAGCATCACCCTGACCAACATCGCACATGACGATTTTAAGGTTGGTATCAGCAGAAAATTTAAACCAAAAAATAAATAGATAAGTAAATGAGGCAAGTACCAATGTAAAGAGAAAGTTTTTCATCACTAGCAACCAATCATTTTTTTTGAATACCAATCCAAATGATTGTTATTTAAATTATTTTGAAATTTATTTTTTAAATACAGTTGTTTATGAATGATGAAAATCACTCCCCAAAAGAAAATCCAAGATAAATTTAAGAAAAACAGGTTATTGGTTTCAATATAAAGAAATGACAGTTGAGATGCTCGGTTTAATAATTCCTCAATTAATGAGAGCGGTAAAATAAAGAACAATACCGAAATAAAAGAATGAATAGATTGATACATTAATCCCATTGGCAAGCTGGTCAGTATTAGCGATCCAAATAAAAGAGTGCTAAATGCCAGAGGAAATAGCCACCATGTCAAGATCATAGATACAACTCCCCCCAGTGAAATGGCTTTGAAATGCCAAAGCAGTAACGGAGCCAACCACAAAAACATAAAGAGGCTCACCCACCCTGCTTGAAGGGTTTGAGTGAACAGCCAGTTGAAAGTGGAAGAAGACGATGATTTTTTATCGGTGAATTGAGAACTGACTGAAGACGAAGAATTTGAATAAAATCTTATAGTATGAGTGAAAATTGAAAAGAAAACAGTATCTGTAGGAGTTTTGATCTGCACCAAAGCAAAAACTGCTGCATAACTCAATTGCCAGCCAATATCCCATAGTAGGCTTGGATTATTCAACAAAGATACACTAGCACAAACCCATAGTATTTGAGTTAACGACGGACTTCTGCCAAATTTCCTTGAAAACGCGACCAGAAATATCATCATGCCTGCTCTTAAGACTGATGCTGAAAATCCGGCCATCAAGGCTAAAAAAATTCCGGATATTAAAGCGGAAGGTAATTTGAAAAAAGATGCGCCTCTGGTTATACCCACTAGTAAAGAACTTAGTAAAGAAACATGAAAACCGGAGATTGCAAATATATGAGCGATACCTAAGATTTGAATAGCTTGATTTGTTTCTTGATCCATTGCTTGCAAAGAACCGATTAATGTTTTTTTTGCTAATTGTTGTTGATGTTGCGGTAATTCTGAAAATGCTGAAGAAATGCGAGAACGCAATTGAAATCCCAATTTTTCCAGATGAGAACGCCACCAAAGAGGCCAAAACGGGCTCGGCTGAAGTTTAACGATGTTCTGAACGCTAGATTTATTTAATAGAAGCCAGGGAGGAAGATGGGATGCTTCAGATGTAGAAAATTTATCAACGTTGGACTTATCGTTATCCAGTTGTAGGTCGATGGATAAAACTGTGCCCGCAGAGTACTCCTGGCAATTTTGCAAATAAAAAATCACGGGATATCCTCTCACCCAGCAACGATCTGAGCCGTTTGTGACTATAGTGTACCCGTAGATAATACCAATCTCTTCAAATTTTCGTGCTTCATAGATTAGTCGCAGTATTTGCGTGATTACCAGTAATACAATAGTGATCTTAATATAAACTTCTAATCTCATTATTGTATTTATTGCATGCTATTAAATATCTATTTTGGTAGTCTTTAGAATTATTTTGAAATTCTTTTGGGTTAAGTAAGTTATCCACATAAATGGGGATTAATGTGAATAACCCGAACTCATTCCATTTCTTCGGGTGAAAATCCAGATCACAACTCCACCAATGACTCAATTTGAGCATAAATTGATTGTGACACCACTTTTCTTTCCAATAATTCTTCTATTGATGTATACGGCCTGTTTTCAATAATACTTTGCGCTCGAGCGGCACCTATTCCCGGCAAAGTGTCTAGCATATCGGCGGAAGAAGAATTGAGAGAAATTTTTGTATTTGTTGAACTACCCTCTGAGATTGTTTGAGATGCGCCTGATTGAGGAAGTGATGTAATTGACTTTAGATTACTTGGTTGAGTTTCAGTCAACCAAGTATCTCCTTTGTACGGAATATAGATTTTCTCCTCATCCTTAACTTTGGCTGCCAAATTAATGTGTTGTTGAACGTAGACGGCATCGGCGCGCGCGCTTAATCCGCCGGCCATTTCCAATGCCTCGCCCACGCGCGCGCCATCTTTCAAATAAACTACTCCGGATTCCACCACTGCTCCGCTAACATTCACTACTATACTATAAGACTCATTGGCATTTTCATCTTTATAAATTCCGAGCACATTTTCTTCATTTTTATTCGAATTATTAGGATTATCTTTTTTTGGAGCATCGGCTTGATTCTCTATTATTTGCAAATTTTTATCGGCTTTATCTCCCAAAGCTTCTTGGTCTAATTGATTGTTTGACTTATCATCTACTTGATCCTTGTCTTTTTGATCCTTTTGTTCTTCTCCCCTTGAGGCCTTACCCTCCTCACTAGAGAATCTCCACTCGTAATTCCAGAGAAGCGACAAACCGAAAGCCACAAAACTCAAACCCATTGTCAAGAAAATTATTCTGGGAGAATGATGTATTATTTGTTTTCTTAGATTGAGCGAAGATAGATCTACTCCCCTGCTCCATTTTAGCCACTGACTTCGCCAGAAATCTGTTTTCTTTTCAGATTTCAATCTAGATTTAGCTTCAAGATTCAATTGAAACTCTTTTAATGTTTTTTTGTTCTGATCATCTGAATTTTGACCATCTGTTTTATTATCATCCGTGTTTTGATTTTGTTTTTTGGTATCTGCTGAATTATTCACCGGTTCATTTGAAGGTTTTGTAGAAGATGAGATCAGCCCTTGAGTTGAAATTGTTTTTTCGGTTGCAGTGATCTTTGCTTCAGATAGAGTTTTATCGTAAGATTGATCATTTTGAACCTTTTCAACCATTTTATCTGACAATTGTGTGGTTTTTTTATCATTTTCCAGAGTCGAGCTACTATTTGAACTCTCTGTTTTTTGAGGCGATTGATCATAAGTTTGATCAAAAACTCTCTTTAAAAGCATTTGTTGTTCGTCAAGTGGTTGTTCATCAGATGTATTTTGTAATCGAGACTGTTGATTGATAATCAGCTCTTCTTTTGTTAAATGATTCACTTCCGAATTAATATCATCTCTAATTATCGATTGACCTTTGGCAGTAATTTGCTCCAATCTCTCCTTGAACAGTTGAGATTCTTTTTCGGATTTCTTCTCCTGATCAAAAACGATTTGTTTTTTTGCTTTTCCACGCCGGTTATTCCTACTCATATCAACTCAAAATATACTTGTTGAGTGTAGAAAAAAGCGTAGGAAATGCAATTGACTGATCGGCTTTTGATCTAGACTACCAAGTTAACGATTCTTCCGGCAATGTAGAGAGTTTTTTTAACTTGTTTTCCCTCAAGATGTTTTTGAATGTCCGGCAAAGCCAAAGCCTGATCGATTACACCCTGATGATTATTCAAAGCTTCACTGGGCAATTTAATCACCGCACGCAGTTTGCCGTTGATTTGCACCGGAATTGACACCAGTTCCGGCTTGGCTAATTCTTTATCATACTTGGGCCAACCCACCAAATGAACCGAAAGCAGATTTGACCGATTATCAAGTTGTGAGTTAATAGTTTTTTGATACTCCGCCCAAAGTTCTTCGGCCAAAAAAGGAGCGAATGGCGCAAGTAATTGAGCCACGCTAGCCAAATCCTGCATGGGGAGAAGTTGGGCTTTATCCAAATCCGATTTGGTCTGACGTCGTTCTGCTTCCCAAGTGTTGATAAATTCCATGAGGCCGGCGATTGCGGTGTTGTATTTTAAAGCCGGTATATCATGAGTAACTTTTTGAATTGTTTGGTGAAGTTTGCGCAAGACCTTATGATTGGATGGAGATTTTGCAGATTTTTGATCTTCCAAGCTTAAGTTTGTCGAAGTGTTAACTTTTGCTTTTTCATAAAGCTGAGCCGATGAGTTATTCTTATCCGATAATATATCTGAATTATTATTTTTTAAGTCCTGTAGTTGATCGAGAAATAATGTATGAATTCTTTGTAAGAATCTATATACTCCAGCCACCGCTGTAGTGTTCCAGGGTTTATCTGCTTCTATTGGCCCCATGAACATCTCATAGATTCTTAATGTATCTGCTCCATACAACTCAATAACTTCATCAGGATTAATAACATTGCCTTTGCTTTTACTCATTTTGCGACCGTCCGGTCCTAAAATCATCCCCTGATGTCGCATTTTTAAAAATGGTTCACTAAACTTCAAATAACCTTCATCTCGCAAAAATTTGGTAAAAAACCTCGAGTAAAGTAAGTGCAAAACTATGTGCTCAGGCCCGATCATGTAAAAATCCACCGGTAGCCAACGCTCAAGTTGTTTAACATCGGCAAAAACCGATTCGTTTCTGGCGCTGACATATCTTAAGTAATACCAACTTGAATCAACAAAAGTATCCATGGTGTCATATTCCGGACGCCATCCCCAACCATCAGCACTCCAGCCTTTCTCTTTAATTAAATCTGAGAAATGTTTAACGGCATATTCTTGAGTTCTTTGTTGAAATTCAAGAGATGATACTAAGGGAGATTCTCCTGTTGGTTTAAAGTCGACATCGGTTGGCAACAACCAAGGTAGTGCTTCGTCTTCCACGGCGTGAGGGTTGCCCTCCGGATCGTAGATAATGGGAATAGGCGCTCCCCAATAGCGTTGGCGAGAAATCAGCCAGTCACGCAGTTTATAGGTAGTGACTTTTCTCATCACTTCCGGAAATGTGGCCGGGATTTTTTCCATCGCCTCTTCAGAAGTAAGCTGACTGAATTCACCAGAGTTAATCAGGATACCTAAGCCAGTGAAACGAATATATTCTCTGTACCAAGCATTTTTTGCCAAAAATTCCCACAAATTGCCGGTGATTCGCAGTTCTGAGTGAATTGAATCCAAGAGTTCATTTGTCCTCTCAATCACCCAATTTTCTGTGCCTTCTTGAAGACCGCTCACTTCCGAGCAACCCTCTTTTGATTT
Organism: uncultured Pseudomonadales bacterium; assembly: GCA_964614795.1. Classification (GTDB taxonomy): domain Bacteria; phylum Patescibacteriota; class Microgenomatia; order UBA1400; family PJMF01; genus CAZTME01. Next base: position 17,400 of record CAZTME010000014.1, read on the forward strand.
CCAAATAAAACCTGATTCAACGCCAATTTGTTCATTCCAATATCCCGATTCCATCTTTTCAATCAACAACTCTTCATACGCTTTCCAAGATTCCTTTGTTTCCGGAATCTCAATTTTTCGATCACCATCAGCCGTCTTCTCAACTATCTTCACACCAATTTTTTCTAGATCTTCATCGCTTATTCGAGAACAACCCATTAAGTAGCTGCGCGCCGGCACACCCGGCTTGGCAATAACTCGCTTGATTGGAATGTGATGTTTGACCGCAAATGCCCAGTCGCGCTCATCATGACAAGGCACCCCCATTACCGCCCCAGTGCCGTAACCACCCAGAACATAATCCGCAACAAAGATTGGCACCTCCGCACCGTTGACGGGATTAATTGCGTGCAATCCGGTGTTGACGCCTGTCTTATCTTTTTCACCGATTTTCCTTTGTTCTTCGGTCTTTTTTTCAGCAGCAAGCAGATAATTTTCCACTGCCTGCAAATCTTGAGCGGGAATCTCTTTCAGCAATTGCAACTCTTTAAATTTTTCAGGTGAAATCGCAATAAATGTCACACCATATACCGTGTCAATACGAGTTGTAAAGCATGTTAGCTTAGTCGACAGATCTTTAACAGCAAAATCAATTTCCACACCCTCACTCTTCCCAATCCAATGCAGTTGTTGCTGTTTGGTGGGCGTTGGCCAATCGACTTCATCCAGTCCAGAAATTAATTCATCCTGATATTGAGTAATTTTGAAGAACCACTGCTTCATTTCTTTTTGAATCACGCTTGTTGCGCATCTTTCACATTCACCGTTAACCACTTGCTCGTTAGCCAAAACCGTTTGACAAGAATCGCACCAGTTAACCATGCCTGTTCCTTGATAAGCCAATCCTTTTTTCCACAATTGAATAAATAACCACTGTGTCCATTTGTAGTATCCCGGGTGATTGGTGGCTATTTCATTCGCCCAGTCGTAAGAAATACCAATACGCTTGATTTGGCGACGAAAAGTGTCAATCGCATTTTTTGTTGTTACCGCAGGAGGCACACCGGTTTTGATAGCATAATTTTCTGCCGGCAAACCAAATGCATCCCAACCCACCGGAAAAAAAACCGCTTTATTGTTCATGCGATAATAACGAGCCAAGATATCCAAAGCCGTTTTGCTTTCAACGTGACCAACGTGCAAGCCGGAGCCTGACGGATAGGCAAAGGCGAAAAGCAAGTAAATTTTTTCCAGATCTGCAGTGGGATTATTTAAGCGAGATATCGGTTGGGAATCTTGATTAGAGGAATTTAATGAAGAACTTGATGAAAGACCATTTTCCGAATGTTGAAATAATTGCTCTTCTTCCCACTTCTCTAACCATTTTGGCTCAATTATTCTGTGGTCATACATAATTGCCTTTCTGACTTTCAAGATAGATTAGACTTGTCGCGCAATAACAACAAGCTTCTTTTGTATATCTTTTGGCCATTTTCTGTGTTGCTTGCTCCATCAAGTAGCACAGGCTACTAT
>CAZTME010000015.1:0-18630 GCA_964614795.1 uncultured Pseudomonadales bacterium
TACTAATCATTTGTTCAATATAATCTACTATCTCTTTGTGAGTATTTCTTGAGGCAAAATCTCCATCATACTTGTTGTTCCTAGTTCGAAAATTATTTTCATTTTCCAGACTTACTATGCCTATAACAGAGACCAATTTATCAAGATTAGCCGGCATCCAGTACTTGTCTACAACTTGACCACTGCCAACAATGATAAATTCTAACGGCTCATTTTGATCGTTCTCTTTTGTTGGTTCATCAACTTGATAATCTCTTTTTTCAGGTGGCATAAATTTTTCATTCCCTTAGATAACATTTTCATTCATTTTACTAATAAGTGTATTATTTCGGAACTACGACAAAAATACTTGGAGTAGTTGCTTCTTTTTGCAATAATTTATCTCTTACCGATTCATTGTTTAATGTAGGATCATTTTCAAAAACTACCAATTCTCCATTTTTTAGAACTTGAGGTACGTCTCTTCCTTGACTACCGAGCATGGTATACATAAATCCGACTTCTTGGCAAAGCCGGGCAAGCCCTTCAATGGTAATGCCACTTTTGGATGAAACAGAGCCATTTAGTAAACCAGAAGTTCTCAGCATGGCCAAATTTCCTTCCTTGGTGATGCCCCAAACAATGTGATTGTACACACCAAGTTTGACAGGTACATCTAAACTCATAAGCACGCCGTCCACATAACGTGTAGTGATCCCAAGTCTCTCAAATTCCTTCAGACCTACTTCCGATTGTGCCATTGCTTTGAGAAGTTCTTGATCGGCTGGTGATAAGCTTGTAACTTCAACAGTAATTGGTTGGTTATTATGTAGTGCGTCAATTAGTGTTTGTTCATGACCTGCACGTATTAGCGCCTGAAAAAAACCCATTAGTGGTGAACCACTGGGTGTTTTGTAGCCATCAGCTGATTGAAGACCGCCAAAATAGGGTAAATCAAGAAAATGTCTTGGATCTCCATTGAAGTGATCAAGAATTTTTTTTAGATCACATGTCTTGCCATTTTCGACTAGCAATCCAGGAGAACCAATAAAATATTGAAACTGATCAGCATAAACATTTAGTGATTCTGCAAATTGCGTTGGGTCAGATGTGTCTACTGTTAATTCTGCGTATAAATACCTATCAATATGATCAACTGCGATGCCAATAAGTCGCCGTTGCTTAAAACGCTCTTGAAGCTTATTGGCAAGGATTCCATCTTGTGTTACAAATTCATCTTCTTCCCAAGAAAAGAAAGCACTCCCATCATTAAATGGCCAACCACCTACCTGAAATTGATAAATATCGTAATCCCCAGCATACTTTGGGTGTTGATTTAGAAAATAGTCGTACTCATCCTTTCTTGTTGGGAAAGTAAGTCTTTCTTTTAACGAATGAATATTCGCACCAGAAGCACCGCCACTTGCCACACCAACAATGTCAGCATTGTTTTTACAAGCTACAATAATTGGTTGAAAGGATGGATGAATACATGCAATGGGCGTTGCTCCTTTTGGGAAGACGGTCATCTCAACATAAACGGTCTGCTCAAGTCTTGGCAATCTACCCTCCAAATCCTGCAATAAATCTTCTGGAACAAGCTCACTAAGTTGGCGTGAATATCTAGTTACTTGAATTTCTGAACTAAATAATTCAGCTCGCTTTGCATCGTCAACTAGGCCTTCTGCTTCTGAATCAGTTGGAATTTTTTGTGATGGAAATTCGTTCATAACCCAATATTCTCATTATGATATCTACTTCATTTTTTCCAGTTTTCATTCAACAAAGCAAAAAATTTTTGATTTAGGCTATTTTTTCAATTTTTTTGAGCGGATGTTTTCCGCTTAGTGTTTGAGATAATTTTTTTGTGGTATGCTACCCGTTATGCATTTAGTGATTGTCGAGTCGCCAACCAAAGCCAAAAAATTGCGTTCTTTTCTTGGCAGTGATTATAGCGTAGAAGCCAGTGTTGGTCACGTGAGAGATTTGCCAAAAAATGGTCTGGGGGTGGATGTAGAGAATAATTTTGAACCAACCTATGAAGTTTCGCAGGATAAAAAACAAGTCATTGCTAAATTAAGAGAGCTGGCCCTGCAAGCCAAAACTGTGGTTTTAGCCACCGATCCGGATAGGGAAGGAGAAGCAATTGCATGGCACATTCAATCTATTTTGCTTAATGGTACCGGGAAAAAGAAAACTAAAAAATCGGAGTTGGTTCAAGTGCCGTGTGTGAGAGCCACTTTTCATGAAATCACCAAACAGGCGGTGGCGGAAGCCATCAAAAATCCTATTCAATTAAACATGAGTTTAGTGGACGCTCAACAGGCGCGTCGGGTTGTGGATAGATTAGTGGGTTATGAAGTTTCACCGGTTTTATGGAGAAAAGTGCGAAGAGGTTTATCTGCCGGGCGTGTGCAAAGTGTGGCTCTACGATTAATTGTGGAAAAAGAAAAAGAGATTCTGGCTTTCGTTCCCGAAGAATATTGGGAGCTGGATGTTGCGCTTTTAATAAATGAAGCGAAGTCTAAAAAGGTCTTTAGTGAAGGAAAGTTACCGGATAATCTGCCAGAAGATATGTTAATTGCCAGAGTCACAGAGCTTGGCGGAAAAAAATACAATCCGACTCAATCTCAAGATGTTGAACCGTTGCTTGTTTGGTTGCCTACTGCTCAATATTCAGTCCAAAAAGTGGAACGCAAAGAGCGCCGTCAAGCCAGCTTCCCACCTTTTACCACTTCAACACTTCAGCAGGCGGCCGCCAACAAACTCGGCATGACCTCCAAACAATCCATGCGTTTTGCCCAGCAACTCTATGAAGAAGGTTTAATTACCTATCATCGTACGGATTCGGTTAATCTTTCTCAAGAAGCCATTGCCGGTGCCAGAGATTTTATTGCCAAAACGTACGGTCAAGCTTTCGTGCCGGAAAAACCTCGCTACTTCGCCAATAAATCTAAAAACGCCCAAGAAGCTCATGAAGCCATTAGAGTGACCAACATCGCTAAACAATCAGTGAGTGGTGAGGGTCAATTAACCGAAAGACATCAAAAACTCTACGATTTAATTCGTCGAAGATTTATTGCCAGTCAAATGGAGTCAGCGGTTTATGATCAAGTTACAGTGGAAATATTGGCCAAAGGTCAAAATAACCAAGAGGCGAAACTGAAAGCCACTGGTTCGGTTTTAAAATTTGCAGGCTGGCGCAAGCTTTTCCCCGCCGGAGATGATGTCATTTTACCCAATGTAGTTGAGTCACAAAAATTGTTTTATCAAGATTTAAATGCGGCGCAAAAATTTACACAGCCGCCGGCGCGATATAACGACGCATCACTAGTGAAAGAATTGGAAAAACGCGGAATTGGCAGGCCTTCTACTTATGCCAGCATTATTTCTGTCATTATCGATCGAGGTTACGTAGAGAGAGTGGAGAAACGATTCCAGCCCACCAGTATTGGTACGGCAGTGTGTGAATTCTTACAGAAGAATTTTGCCGTTTTTATGGAATATGATTTTACTGCCGAAATGGAAGAAGACTTGGACAGAATTGCCAGAGGTGAAAAAGAATGGCATGCGGTTGTCAGCACCTTTTATGAACCCTTTCATCAAACAGTTTCTCAGGCTTTGGAGTCCGCAGAACGCGTAAAGCTACCAGTGGAGGAAACAGGGAGAGAATGTCCAACTTGCGGTCAATCGGATGGCGGGCGATTAGTGATTCGTTCTGGGAAATTTGGCAAGTTCGTGTCGTGCAATCGATTTCCGGACTGCAAATACACGGAAAGAATTGTGGAAAAATTTGGCGAATACAAATGCCCACAATGTTTGGAAGGAGACATCATCATTCGAAAATCACGCTGGGGCAAACCTTTTTACGGTTGTTCCGCCTATCCGAAATGCACTTGGGCCAGTTGGCAAAAGCCAGAAATAGGGGCAGATGGCAAAGTTATTTTAGTTGAACGGGTTGAGCGTAAAACCAAAACGGAAGCAAAACAAACCGGCGCCAAAACCAAGAAAAAAACCGCAGAGAAAACCGCCAAAAAAGGTACTGTTAAAAAAAGTAGCGTTAAAAGTGGCACCAAAAGTAATGCCAAAAGTAGTGGTAAAAAAACCACTGCCAAAAAAACTACTGCGAAAAAACCTTCTGCAAAAATGAGTTAGTGAAAAAATCTGCCCAGTCGAATCTAAAATCAGTCGTAGTATGCCAATAGATGGCGATTCAGTTTCAAACACTCCCAACATAGAGTCGACGTCATTAACTTTGGATGAGTTCACTCAGTTACACAAGTTATTTGTTGCGTCAGTTTTGATGGCAATTTCGGCAGGCCTTGCATTCACTGCAATTTTTGATCAAATAATTACTCAATTTGAATCTGACAGATTTATACCCTTAATGGTAATTGGCTTATTTTTTGCTCTAGCTTCAGCGACAGTCGAATATGAAAGAACTCATCAAGGATAAGACTAAGTTTTGGTTGCAATCAATCTGAGTCATCTGAGTCGATTAATCAGATAATCATTCCAACGATTAGGTCTTCAGCAGTTCTTCCAAAGCAGATAACTGGCTCTCATCCGTATACTCAACTTTGCATGGTGTAATCGTAACATTTCCTTGTAACAGTTCATGAATATCCTCTCCGGGTTGCAAGTGATTGCCAATCGTATCTTTGTAAGCGTAACTGCCTTCCTTGATAGTCATATCGTTAATCCAGTAGTGACTATTGGAAGTGGGTACAACTTTAATTTGAGTACTTGGTTTGGCGGGAAAGTTGACGTTCCAAAAGGTTTGATGAGGCATAGGATAGGCATGAGCCTGCTTAATAATTTGCAGAAGTAATTTACCCGGATACGACAAAAGAGATTCATCAAAAGCCCCATTATGTTGCATAAAAAACTTATCTTCCGGCACTTGTATCGAAACGGCCAACGCCTTCAGATTGCGACATTGAGCGGCAGTTAAAGCTGCGCCAACCGTGCCGGAGCGATGCATTTCATTAGTCACATTTTGCCCCAAGTTCATACCGGAAATCACCATATCAATTGGTCTTTCCAAGTATTGAGTGGCAAAATACACCGCATCCGCCGGCGTGCCGGAAACCCAAATGGCTGTGTGGCCATCCACTAACTCCGTGCCATAGGTGCCTCCAGGGAAAGAACAGCGTGAGCCGGCTCCCGACATTTGTTCTCGTGTGGCCACAATTTGAAAATCAGCCCAATCTTGAACCAAGCGTTTTACTAAAATAATGCCCTCGGCGCGAACAGAATCATCACCGGTGAGGAGGAAAAACGGTTTTTGAGCATTTTGTTTATCATTCATATAAATTTCTTTCTAGCTCACTCTTTGTCTTGACTATGGAAATTTTAATTTTTAATTTTTCTAAAAAAATAATCACTTGCAAAATACGTCTTTTTTGACACTGATTAAATATCCATAACTGGCATAGACACCAGCAAATAGAATTTCTACCAATGCGATACTAATGCCATTAAAAAATCCATATAATCCTGAGAAAACACCAACCGTAGCTAGCAAATAAAGAGTTACATATGTCCATTTTTTTTGAGTAAAAAGTCCATAGGAAGCGACAAAATAAACTATTCCCAATAATAAAGAAATCGTTCCGCCAATTGCCATTAAAGAGTAGGGAAGTGACTCAATTTGCTCTCCAAATTCATTAAGCATGGATTCTGCCATACCAGCAGATCCACCAGCTATCAATATAGTGACTGCGGAAAGCATGGTTAAAGCTCCAAAAATGCCTAAAAAAACGGCAATAATTTTACTAATGTTGATGAGGGTTTGATCTTTCATATACTTCAGCGTACACTAAAAACTAGTTGCTTAACAACCGGAAATTTTGATCTTGCGAATTTAGTGAAAACATACATAATTTATACTCTCTGTTATGAATAATCCTGCCTTGCATGCCTTATTGATGGTGATTTGTTTTTTCTTTATTTGGTTTGGTGCTGGCTTAGTAGTTAATTCCGTTTCAAAATTGGCAACCCGTCTTCGTATTCCGGCGTTTGTCGTTTCATTTTTTTTGCTGGGAATATTAACTAATGTGCCGGAAATCGCCATTGGCCTAACCGCCATTTGGAATAATGATCCCAGCATTTTTGCAGGTAATTTATTGGGCGGAGTGATCGTGATGTTTTTATTAATTATTCCTCTGCTTGGTTTTTTACACAATGGTATCAAATTGCCCAAAGAATTAGGCAGGCAACAACTCATTGCTATCATGATAGTTTCTGTCACTCCCGCACTACTCACCGCCGATCAAAAAATATATCAATGGGAAGCAATATTTTTCATTGTTTTATATTTAGCGGTAGCGGCTTTTTTTTCATACAAAGAGTCACTCTTTGAAAAACTTTCACATTCATTTTCCACAAAAAAACACAATTTTTTAATCCTATTTGGCAAATTAATTTTTGGCTTGGTTGTAGTTATGATTGCGGCCAATTTAATAGTCAATTCAACATTATTTTTAGGCGATTATTTTTCTATCAATCCATTTTTTATTAGTTTGGTGGTGGTATCTTTGGGAACCAATATTCCGGAAATATCCATTATTTTCAGGTCATTCTTTTTGAAAAAGCAAGATATTGCGTTAGCCAATTACTTGGGCTCAGCGGCGGCAAACACTTTATTATTTGGAATTTTGGCACTCATTTACGGCTCTACCATTTATTTACCCAATCATTTTATTCAACGATTTTTGTTTTTAATTGTGGGCTCGGCTTTACTTTTTGTTTTCGCCAGAAGTAAAAATGTTCTAACCAGGGGAGAAAGCGCGGCCTTACTGGGTTTGTATCTGGCATTTGTGATGATTGAATTATATACTGCCTTTTATCTTTCATTATGATTGCAGAAATAATTGTGCCGGCTTTGGCCATTGCCGGCAGTCCATTACTGATTATCGTCTTGTTGGCAGTGCTCAACAAATCTCCAAAAGTGAATAGAGGCTTGTTGTTTACTGCAGGCTGGTTAGTCGGATTAAGTTTTTTAAATTTGGTTTTACTGATGACTCTGGAAATGATTGAAATTTCTTCATCCGATGGGGGAGTTGTATTTGCATGGATGAGAGTTTTATTTGGCCTTGCATTATTATTTTTAGCTTTGAAGAAGTTTATCAAGTGGAAGAAGAGTGAAGGTTTGGCTGAAGTACCAGGTTGGATGCAAAAGATTGATGATTTTTCTGAAATGAAAATATTTTTGTTTGGCGGCGGCTTCGCCGCCGCCAACCCCAAACACATTGCTTTCACCATTGCCGGTCTCTCCACAATCGTGCAAAGCACTTCTTCACTCATTGACAGCTACGCAAAACTATTTTCTATCGCTGGATTACAAATACTTTCTCCTTACGTCTTCATTTTCATTTTGCTTAGCTCCGGCAGCATTCTAACCATCATGCTCTTTTTACTGATTTTTGGAGAAAAAATTCAACCGGTATTGGCAAAAATCAATCACTTCATGATCAAAAATAACCTTCTCATTATGGCCGGCCTCTTTTTATTATTTGGTGTTTCTCTACTCAAAAAAGGCCTTGAAGGTTTGTAGATGTCAAAAAAATATCAAGTTGTTCAATATTTTTCATGGGGATCAATAAATTTTGAACCTTACGAATATTTTTCAATACTAGAAAAAGAAGAATTTGATTCATGGATATTGATTCAAGAAAAAACTGGAAAAAATATAATCGTCTCAAAAAAGGCATTTATCAATTACTCCAAATTAAATTATTTTAAAATTGAAGGGCCATAATCTTTTTGCTCAATTGACCAATATGCAATAGCTTTGTATAACAAGCGTATATGAAAAACATTTATAAACCACTCGCAAAACGTCAGCCGGATTATCAATATCAAAATTTACTGCGCCTGATTCTCAAAGACGGCCTTCGTTCTACCGCTCAACAAGAAGTTGACACAATTTCTTTGGTGGGTGCGCCACCTATGCGTTATAAACTGGCAAACGGAGTTCCTCTCATCACCGAACGCAACATGGCTCCAGTTTTCAAAAACGGCAAACCTACTATTTGGCAACAAGCCATTGCGGAAATTATTGCATTTATGAATGGCGCTCGAACGCAAGAAGAATTGATTGCTTTTGGCTGTCACTGGTGGGAGCCCTGGGTGAGTGAGAAAAAATGTGCTAAACGTGGATTAGAAACGGGGGATCTTGGTCCGGGATCGTACGGTGCCGCGTTTCACGACTTTCCCACTTCAGAAGGAGAAAGTATTAACCAATTTGCCTTGATGATTCAACAAATGAGGGAGAAACCACATCTTAAAACTCACTTTATTACTCCATGGATTCCTCAATACACCGCCCGAGTTAAGGGAAGAACGCAAAAAGTGGTGGTGTGTCCATGTCATGGTTGGCTACATTTTCGCATTTTTAACAACAAGTTGGTGGTGCACATGTTTCAACGTTCCGGTGATGTGCCGGTTGGGGTGCCCTCGAACATGATTCAGTATGCCGCGCTAACTTTGATGATTGCGCAAGTGCTAGATCTTGAGCCGTACGAATATGTCCACACCATCTCGGATGCGCACTTGTTTGTCGATCAAATTCCGGCAGTGGAGAAGATGTTGGAAAGAGAACCACGCCCTTTTCCAATACTTAAGCTGACCAATCCAACCAAGGATTTATTTGCTTTTCGCTACACGGATTTTGAGTTAAGTGAGTATGATCCCCATCCAGGGATCGCAAAAATTCCAGTAGCGATTTAAATGTTACGAAGATTGGTCAAGATCATTGCAGATAGTCATCTAAAATTGTGTACACAAATCTCAGAATAAATTTGACATTGTGTACACCTTATGGCAGAATATAACTCCATGTCAATCAAGTACAAATTTTCAGAAAAAATCTATTCTATTCGAGAAGCTCGGGCAAATTTTTCCGCTTTGGTTCAAGAAAGCTATGACTTTGGCAAGCCAATAATTATTGCAAAATATGGCAAGCCAATCGCTCAAATTGTTGCCACAAGTACTCATACTAAACAGAATAAATCATCAAAAATTAAATACAGTGGCAAGCCACGTTTCTTGCAGGTCAAAGGCCAAAGAGTGTTGAGTCTCCCAATTTCGGATAACCTGCAAAAAATTCAGGCTTTAAGCAAGGGTAAACAATTTTCAACAACAAAATCTGACAAAGAGTTGAGAGAGGAGTATTTAGTAGAAAAATATACATCAGCATGAAGCTTTTTTTCGACACTGATGTGCTATTGGATGTAACACTCAATCGAGCTGATTGTGATGTGACAGTACAAGTGATAGCCAGAGCCAGAAAGAATAATTTTGTGACTTGCACAAGCTCCATCTGCATCGCAAATATTTACTACATTACACGGAAGTTGCTGAGTAGAAAAAGTGCAGAATCTGCTGTGCAGTTTTGGTTGGAAGAGATGGATATTCTCACGCCAGGAAAATCACAGCTGATCCAAGCGACCGCACTTGGTTTTAACGATTGGGAAGATGCCGTGCAACTTGTAACTGCTCGATCGAAAAATTGTACACATGTGGTCACCAGAAACGGAAAAGATTATGCAAAAGCAAGCGAAATTCAAGTAATTGATCCGAAGGACATGTTAATATTACTGGTGAATAAAAGTACTTGAAATCTTATCTTGATGAACATTTAGAATTGAATCAATATATGACACAGCAATCCGACCCTTTTGTTGATCTTGAAAACGCCAGGGAAGATAGCCAACGGGCGGTGATGAGAGAAATCATTGATGCAAATCATTGCCCGTTTTGTAGAGAAAATTTGCAAAAATATCACAAGCAACCAATTTTAAAAGAGGGCCAGTATTGGTTGGTAACAACTAATCAGTGGCCGTATCCTCATACCAAGGTGCATCTGCTTTTGATATGCAAAGAGCATGTAACCAATCTGAGTGAATTAAAACCACAAGCCGGCGAGGAATTAGTTACACTGTCTCAGTGGGCGGAAAAAGAGTTTCAAATGATTGGTGGTGGATTAGCCATGCGTTTTGGAGATATGAACTATTCGGCTGGGACGATAGCTCATCTTCACGTACAATTGTTAATGCCCAGTATTGATGATCCAGATTATGATGAAAAACCGGTGAAAATTAAAATTGGTAAAACTTGGAAGGATAGAAAAAAAACTTAAGGAATTTTCTGCAAATTGGATGGATACAAAGTAAGAAAGAGTATAGAATGAGGAGTTAAAAAAACGAGTAGGGATAAAACACATGATACTGCCTTGGATTGTGATTATCGTCTATCGATTTTTGGTCCCACTGACCATTTTACGCTGGCCATTTTGGGGGAGTATTTTGGCGGTTTTTGCGGACAATTTTGATGTGATTATTGCCGATGCCATGGGTGTCACCGATTACACTCTTTACAATCCAATCGATAAAATCATGGATACATACATGTATATTCTCATGGGCATGGTGGCTTGGAAATGGACAAATCTTTTTGCCAGAAAGCTGGTGTTAGGATTGCTGGCTTATCGAATTGCGGGAGTGGTTATTTATGAGGTCTTGCTGATTATGTTTCCGGCAACAAATTTTCAGTGGTTATTATTCGTTTTTCCAAATTTGTTTGTTTTTGTCTTTTTTTATGTGGTCTTTTTTCAAACATTTTTCAAGAAAGAAGTCCTCACCAATTGGCGAGATGCGATTATCCCAGTGCTGGTGTTGTTGGTGCTGAAGTTAGCGCAGGAATACATGTTGCATGTGGCCAAATTTCCCATCTATGACACGATAAAAACGTATATTTTTTCCCCTTTGGGTATTCCGTTGTGAGAGAGCTCAAATTATTTTATTGCTGAACGTTGAAGAGTGATTGGTTGGTCGATCGGGCTGAGTCAGGTCAGGTTTGTCCGTCGATCAGGCTGAGTCAGGTTGGTTGGGTGCTCGGAGCTGAGCTAAGGTGGATTCGTCGATCCGCGCTGAATCGGGTCGGCTTGTCCGCCAATCAGGGCTTAATTCGAAGTTTCAAGACGAATGATTGTAACTCCTGCAGAGCTAAGAATTGTTTCACCATCAAGCATGGCGTACCCTTCATGAAAATAGAGAGTTTTAATACCGGCGGCGGCGACTAATTTGGCGCAAACGGGGCAGGGGAAGGTGGTCACGAACAGATCAGCGCCTTCAAGTTTAATGCCTTGCCTCGCCGCCGCAGCAATCACACTCGCTTCGGCATGAATGGCAGTGGTCAGTTCAATATGATCACCTTTGTGAAAAAGGGCGCGGACGTCGCCATCCAAGTAGGGTTGTTGTTCACTAGGGAGGTGCCGATTAAACCCGGTCAACAAAATCTCGTCATTTTTGGCGACGACCGCGCCCACCTGCCTCCACCAATCACTGGATTTACCAGCTATTTCTTGAGCTAGAAAACCAATCTTTTGCAAAAATTCGTTGGCAGGAATACTAGGTAAATTATCCAAACTTAATTCTGTAGTAGCTTTTTTTCGATCCCATCTTAAAAATATGGAACTGAAAGAAATATTATCTCTTGAATTTTCAGCAAGTAATTCTTCCGCAATCAAGTGACCAATATCATCATCTGTCAGCAAAAACTTGTTATTTATCAAATCGATTTGATCTTTCATTTGCCAAATATCTTCTTCCTCTAACGCTTTGATCTTGATTTTTGGAAACCAATTTTTGAGAGTCAACATCACTAAGTTAATTGGTAAGGCTCGAATATCTTTTTTTAAGTAACTTAATTCTGCAAATTTATTCCCATCATCTTTTTCAGCCAGTCTAAGAAGCAATTTTTTATCCAACAACCAGATTTCATCCATGTCCGTTAATTGAGCTAAAATTTGAAGATATCCTTGATGCAAAACCGGAATGTAACCAATAAAAATTGTTTTCATAATTTAAAATTAGCTTTTCATATCAATTAAAGTACTTTTTATTGCTTCATTTATTTTTTGCGTTAAAATTGAGCTAAAATTGTGCGCAAATCCGATTTGTAAACGTCGCAGTTTTGCACTGGTGGAAGTAGTGGCTTGCGGTGTAAAAACTTTAATCTCACCGCAAAACTCTTGCAGTTTATTCACATCTAAGCCGGAATAGGTTGCTTGGGTTGCCACTAGAACATCCGGCTTGATGAGTTTAATGAGTTCCCATTTTTTTGCTTTGAGAGGTTTAAGTACTACATGATCGACACTGCGCAAATACGCCAGCATTTCCATTCTTTCTTCTTGAGGCACTACCGGCCTGTCGTTACCTTTGCGTTGACGAATTTTTTCGTCGCTGTCCACCCCCACAATGAGAATGTCTGCTTCATCTTTTGCTTTTTTTAAGTAGCGACCATGACCTATGTGGAGCATGTCAAAACTACCCTGAGTTAAACAAATTCTTTTGCCTAATTTTCGATATTCTTCAACTAAATTACTTACTTGAGTATATGAGGTAATAATTGCCTTGTTTCCGTTGATTGTTTTTGTCATATTTCTCACCAAGCCTATACTAATCCGGGTTTTTGTGCAACCACTTTGATTAGACTTGTCGAACAATAACTACACGATCTATATCTTGAAATATCCGTATTAACTGATTATGAAAATTGTTACTTCCTCTGGATAAAAACTAATATTTTTGAGTTTGCTTTTTTGCCAAGCTTAGCCAATAATCGTGAGCATGGAAGTATTTTTACTCGCCACCATGACTTTGGATGGTTTTATTGCCAAGTCTAAAGATCAAAGTTCTGCCAACTGGACCTCCAAGGCGGATTTGCGTTGGTTTGCTCAAAAAACCAAGGAGATTGGGGTGTGCATTATGGGAAAAATCACTTTCAACACGATTGGCAAACCGCTACCGGAGAGGCAAATTCTTGTTTTATCCTCCAGTGGTAAACCGATTGAAGAATTAGATTTGTCCTCAATAACTTCAGTAAGTTATACAAATAGTTCTCCTCAAGAAATTGTGCATTTTTTTGCTAAGCAGGGTAGGAAGGCCATTGCTATTTGTGGTGGCGCCAGCGTTTACACTCAATTTCTACAAGCCAAATTGATAACCAAACTCTTCTTAACCATTCATCCAATTTTATTTGGGGAAGGTGTTAAGCTATTAAATGAATCATTGAATCTTAATCTAGATTATTTAGGTGAGCATCAACTTGAAGAAAATTTATCGGTAAAAGAATACAAGCTGAGGTAGTTTGAACAATTAAACTAAACTCGTCTCATAAAAGCAGCATTTCAATCTTTCCGCCCAAAGTTCAAATTTTTTTCTATAGGGTTCACAGAATAGAATGATACTTTTCTATCGTAAGGTTGGGAACCAGTTTTATCTGCCATTTTGTTTTTGAGAATGCTCTATTAAATAGACTCCTCACCCAACAGTTTTTTAATTTATTTTCTTATTGCTCTACAAATCTAATTATATGATTCACGTTGAATCTCTGTTGTGAGTGTAAACCCAGTTTTTTTGAGCCAATCTTCAACAATCTCTTGTAAAACAACTGATGGAGTTATATGGCTGTTCTTACTTTGGAAAAATAACCTTAGTTTTTCTTGGTCACATTTTCCTGTTTCCTTTAATACTATTCTTGCAAAGCAGTTGCGCAAACCTGGCGCAATGGTCAATTCATAAAAGCCAGTAAGGCCATTAGTAACAAGAAATTCCCTAATGTGAATGATCAGCTCTCTGGTTAAGTTCACATGCTTTTCATTCAAGTCAACAATTGCCTCCAATGATGTGGGGTCATTGTCGTCCCATACTCCGGTAATACCAATCACCAAATTGCCTACGGGAAAGTGAATAGATCCTCTTTTTAATTGTTTGACATCTCGCACTTTTGATCCATATACGGTTAAAGTTAGGCCTGATTTAATTTTTTCGCCCTCTTTTGTTTTTAAAAGACGTCCAATTAATGATTTGACAACATTCTCCCATGGCGTTTGACACCTATCTATTAGAGATCTCCTGTTTGAAAGAAATAAAAAAATGCCAGAAGTAATTTCATTTATCTGATTATGACTTTGTGGCTGAAAAAATTGTAATTTATCCTCATCAGTAATAGGCAAGCCATTTGATTCAAACAGTATATTTCTTGTAAAAATAAAAAATTCATTTGCCAGTAATTTTGCAAGTAGTTGTTCAACAGTAATGATCTCTATTATTGGATGCAAAACACCATTTTCCTCTCTATATTTTTCCCAAAACAATCTTGAATATTCTTGATCCAAATCATCCGCAAATGGATGAATATCAGGTAATGTATTTGGATCTGGTTGATGATTGATTAGATAATCCAAGATCACTAGCGCGCAACAAGACATCAAACAACGCATTTCTGGTGTGTTTAATAAAGTATCAAGCTGTTGGATGAAAACCTCGTAACTTATTAATTCTAGTGGGTTTCCCAATAATTTATTTTTAACATGATGATCAACAGCAAAAACGCCATCTGTGTTTCTAGGTTCCGCTGCGATATTCAAGCCTGTTTCTTGTGCCAATCTAACAGCATGAACTACACACCAAGAATATTCTGGATCGACTAAGGATGCAATAATTCGCTCTACTAAATTAATCATAAATATAAAAAAACCCGCTTGTTGGCGGGTGGTTGTTAGTTATAAATTTGTTACCAGATATCACCCGCTCAAAGCATCTTTCTTAACAAGCCAAATAAAACAGAAGTGATATGTCATCGGGAAGGATTTTATCAAAAAATGTTGCTGATGCAACTCCAGTTTTTCGCTATAATGGTTTAGATGAACTGAAAGAATAATGTAGTAGACTTGTCGCACCAAATAATAAATCTGCAATTTCAATTTTTTTATGCAACAAGTAGAGTAAAGAAAAATATTATCTCAGGTTTTAATGTATTTGAACTCAAGGAATCACTATGAATCGGTTTAAAAAAAATCTCAATCATGATCCGGATGAAGTGGCTACATCGGGAAAAACAATTTACGATGTTGGTTACGGGGAAATTTTTTGGCGCAACTTTGTGGCCGGAGTAGGGCGGGGAATAGGTCATTTTTTCTTCAGCTTAATAATTGTCGTCATCATCGCCAACCTCTTTTTTGTTTATTTATGGCCAATGATTGAGCCATTTTTAAGTTCATTTACCGCACTAAATAATATTTTATTGGATTTGCAAGGCAATTATCAAAATAGTCAACAACTTTTCAAGCCAACAACTCCTTTGGCACCTGTTCAATAATCTTTATGAAAATTAAGTGCAAGCGCTTTGATCAAGAAATACCTTTGCCGGCCAGACAAACCGCCGGATCTGTTGGGTTTGATTTGCATGCCCGCATCTCTGTCAAAATTGAGCCTGGCAAAATCGCCTACATTCCTCTTAATTTTGCTTTGAGCCTACCTTCCGGATATTGGGCTTTAGTGGCGGCTCGGAGCTCTTTGCACAAAAAAGGCTTAATGCTGGCAAACAGTGTGGGGATTGGTGATGCAGATTTTTGTGGTGAAGATGATGAGTATAAGGCTGCCGTTTATAATTTTAGTCAAGAAACGGTTGAAGTAATTAGAGGTGAACGCATTTGCCAATTGATCATTCTCACTCATCCTGAAGTTGAGTTAGAGGAAGTCCGGTCTTTTGGTGGGCAAAAAAATCGTGGAGGCTTTGGTTCTACGGGTAAGTAATCTTGCTCAAGTTTAATTGTTAATTGAATTTGCTCTTATGCTCCTTAGAAGATCCGCGGGCGTAAGTCCGGGGGTTTATCGGGTTCCTGAGTCTTTCATATCTGCATCAAATTAATTTACGTTTTTTCTTGCCCTAAAGAAAAAAATTTTAAAATCTTACACCTCAATATTTAGTATTTCAAGACTTGTTTTAACACAATATTTTGTGGTTTAAATTATGTTTGTGTCATCACCAGAAAAAAATAGAAACATCATCCATCCTAAAAGTGATGTACTGGGCCTAACCAGAGAAGGGTATTTTTTAGCAAATCCTCAAGCTTTGCGCGATGAAGTTTTGAAATTTTTACAAGGCCGAGAAGCGCTTGCCTTTGCTGACTCTAATTTTCCCCTAATGGCTCATTTTATGCTTCAGGAAGTTTTAGAGGCCATGCAAGAGGAGGATAAACCCAATGAGCAAATCAATCATGGCGATTGGCACAAAGAATTGGTGGATGTGATTTTCTTTATCGAATCATTTGCACATTCTCATCACTTATC
Organism: uncultured Pseudomonadales bacterium; assembly: GCA_964614795.1. GTDB lineage: Bacteria > Patescibacteriota > Microgenomatia > UBA1400 > PJMF01 > CAZTME01. The sequence continues at coordinate 16,122 of CAZTME010000015.1, forward strand.
TCTAGATAACTATCGAATTATGAGTTTGACCAACAGTGGCGAATATCAAAGTGTTGCGAAGTCCAGTCGTTGGTATGATTACACTTCAACAGCAATAGGTGATTTCCCCTATGATTATCGCAACTCTTTTGACAATTTAACCACAAAACTCGAAAATGTTTTAGCCTTGCTCTATGCCAAGTTTTCTTGCTTACCACTATTGGTAGATCCGGCAGAAGTAATGGCTAAAGTAATGGTGAAAAATGAACGCAATTATCCAAAAGAATATTTTGGTGAGAGGGATCAATTTGGTCGTAAATTAAATCCGGATGAATTAGTGGCCAAGTACATTCATTCAAGCAAGTGTTTGCGCATGATTAGAAAAGCAACAGGAAATTGTACGGATGGACTCTTGCCGGAATTTCATCGCCCGTTTGCTCATCTCATCTTGAATTGGCAAAACAGCGAGTCGGCACAAAGAGAATTGGCTACTTTGTTAGTCTCGCCAGAATGGAAATATTTATTAAGTGGTCATAAACATTTAACTGATTCTGGATTGTCAGTGGTTAAAACAAAAATTCTTTAGATTATTGATTACGCTACAAGTTTAGAGATTCAAAATAAAAAAATTAGCGATTCTAGAGAAAAGGATTTCATTGATAAAAAAATGTCAATGCAAAATTTAGGCAAAAATCGCAAAAAATGCTGATCAAGTTTGAATTTAATCTGATAAGATAATTTACTATAGTAACAGTTTGCTTTTCTGAAAATCAAAGGATGAACTTATGACAAGCAAAAAACTTCAGCCAAAAAAAGGTTTTTTAATTACTTTTGAAGGTGGAGAAGGAGGTGGCAAAAGCACGCAAATTGTGCGATTACGAGAAAAATTGGTGCGTGAAGGCAAAGATGTGATTGTGGTGCGCGAGCCAGGCGGGACGGTAATTAGTGAAAAAATTCGAGAAATTGTTTTGGGAAAAGAGCACATGGGTATGGCAAACACTACTGAGGTTTTGCTTTTTCAGGCGGCGCGGGCGCAAATCTATAGAGAAATAGTCTTGCCCAGTTTGCAGGTTGGCAAAATCGTTTTAATGGATAGATCGCGAGATAGTAGTGTGGTTTATCAAGGTATTGTGCGTGGTTTCGGGAAAGATTTGATTGACACGCTTAACGATATTTCTACAAAAAAAACTTACCCAGATCTGACTATTCTTTTGGATGTAGAGCCTAAAACTGGTTTGCAGCGGCAAGAGAAAAACGAGCAAATAAATCGTATTGAAATGCAAGGTATGGATTTTCACAAACAAGTGAATAATGCCTACAAAAAACTCGCTTTAGAAGACAAAAGTGGTCGCTGGGTAGTCATCGATGCTAATCAAAATATTGATGAGGTGGAGGCGCAAGTTTGGGAAGTGGTGTGGAAAAGGGTGGGGAAGGTAAATTAATTGAGATTTACTACACTTTTTGTAAGATTTGGTGGCTATATTAGTAACGTTCTTTAATAGAGATTTGCCTTTGGTGACGTTATCTAAGTGAAAAATTGTTGAGTTTGAACTGTTAACTTGTATTGGAAAAACCTTCAACAATAATCGCATTGAGGTAAGCGCCGTAGCGTTCTCTTGTCGAAATAAATTGTTTTTCTGTTGTTTGCAGAGTTTATTGTGGTTGGGCATAGATATGCGCTGGCTGAGTAGATAAGATTATTCTCTATGGGACACAGTGATAGTGTTTTTTTAGAAAAACTAGAATATTTGAGGCTTGAAAAATGTAACTTATATGTCACAATATTGGACAGTACATATTCATCGCTCTGCTGGAAAAGAGCTGGAAAATTGCTCGGATTTAGTTCAGGACGAATTTAGAAAAATGTTCCGACAGCTTTTCAATAAAGGTTATTTAGAATATCCGTATGCAAAAAAGATGGAAGGTAAAAAAAATCTTTTTGAAATACGAATACGTAGCTCTGGTCAATACCGTGCCTTTTACAGTTATATACCGGAGCGTAGCCAAATTCTAATACTTCTAGCCTTTAGAAAGAAAACAAACAAAACACCACAATATCTGATTAGAATTGCCCTACAAAGATTAAGAAATTACAACTTGTATGCCAACTAAAATAAAAAATTCACCATTGTCTGAAAAAGAATGGCTAACTCTAGAGGAATTTGAAGAATTATATCCCACCACACCAAAGGATGAGCTGATTATTGCTCAGGAGAACCTCCTCTACGATATTATCACCACGTTTTATCGGGTTCGAAAGCAACTGAACATGACGCAGGAAGAATTGGCAACGCGAGCCGGCTTACCACGCAGTACCGTTGCCAAAGTAGAATCTGGCAAACGCAATGCGACCGTTGCCACCCTTCAGGCTATGGCGCGAGCCATGGGAAAAACGCTGAAAATTGAGTTGGTTTAAAGTTGAGAAAAATCGATTAATTGAAAGAGATTTTTTTATGGTTAACTCAAGTTTTGAGTGAGAATAATAAACTCGATTTTGAAACAGTATTGAGTTTAAAAATGAAAAATTTAT
>CAZTME010000016.1:0-17653 GCA_964614795.1 uncultured Pseudomonadales bacterium
TATTTTCGTGCCTATTCCAAAAAAAGATTGGTAGTAGTTGCTCCAACGGGAGTGGCTGCGCTCAATGTTGGAGGTCAAACTGTTCACTCGCTTTTTAGGTTGCCACTCTCTGTCATAACAAAGGACAAGCAAAAGGATTTGCGCTTAGACTCAAAAACTGCTTACTTACTTAAAAACTTAGACACTGTTGTTATTGATGAAGTTTCAATGGTGCGAGTAGACATGCTAGAGGCGATTGATTTTCTACTTAAAAAAGCTCGCTCCTCTGATTTGCCTTTTGGTGGAGTGCAAATGGTGATGTTTGGCGACCTTTATCAATTGCCACCAGTGGTGAGTAGCCGTGAATTACAAAAATACTTTACTGACACCTATGGCGGTGTTTATTGCTTCAACGCCGATAGTTGGAAGGCAGCCAATCCTGAAATCGTAGAACTCTCCAACATCTTCCGCCAAAAAGATGGTCAGTTTATTGACCTACTAAATACCGTTCGCAATGGCAGTGTGGATGACACGCTTCTGATTGAGCTCAATAAAAGAGCCAGTATCGAAATCCCATCCGAGGGAACTATTACGCTAGCCACTACCAATCGTTCAGTTAGAGAGATAAATGACCGTCGATTAAATGAGCTTCCTGGACAAGCACATGAGTTTCAAGCAGAAATCACTGGTCAGCTTGAAGAGTCAGCTTTCCCCACTGAGGAAATATTGAGGCTCAAGGTAGGTGCCCAGATAATGATGCTGAGAAATGACCGTGAAAAGCGTTGGGTGAATGGAACACTTGGCACCATTCATTCTATTTCTGGAGATGAAATTAAAGTTGATATTGATGGCTACAAATATACAGTCTCACCAGAGACCTGGAGTAAGATTAGCTACTACTACAACCGTGAGGAACAAAAAGTTGAAGAGGAGGTGGTGAGCACTTTCCGCCAATTTCCACTACGACTAGCTTGGGCAATTACTATTCATAAGTCACAAGGTCAAACCTACAGTAGTGTTGTTATTGACCTTGGAGACGGCGCATTCGCTCACGGGCAGACCTATGTAGCTCTTAGTCGCTGTACTCAGCTTGAAACTCTTTACTTGAAGCGCGACGTGTATCGGGAGGATATTTTGGTAGATAGTAATGTGGTGACGTTTATGAAAGGTGTTGATGCATGAAAGTCACGGAACTTGAAGCACTAATAGAGGCTGGAACTGAAACTCAAAATCTAGATTTCAAGGGTGATTGTGCATGGAATGCCGGAAGCTTTGCTAAAGATATTATGGCTATGACCAATGTCCAAGATGGAGGCAGAATTGTCATTGGTGTAAAAGAGAATGATGATGGAACCTATGAAAAACAGGGCGTTTCGTCTGATAATGTAGCAACCTTCAAGCGAGATATTATGCTTGACCAGATAGCCAAATACACTGACCCACACGTATCTTTTACTGTGGAGTTTGTGAAAGACAGTGATGAGTTAATTTTTATAGTAATTAGTATCGATGCTTTTCAAGAAGTACCAGTTATTTGTAGAAAAGATGCCACTGAACTACAGGCAGGTGTTCTTTATTATCGAAACCGAGATAAAAAACCTGAGAGTGCTCGAATATCTAACTCGTTTGATATGAGAGATGTTATTGAGCGAGCAGCAATAAAGTTAATGCAGAGAGCAAAACGAGTTGGTTATGAGGTACCTGATAAAGAGCAGGGTGTAAATAAAGCCCTTAGTAATGAAAGGGGTGATTTATGACGGGAGAAGAACTGGTAAAAATTGTTAAGCAAAGGGGGTATTGGCGAGTACTTTTTGAGCCACTGGCTTATGATGAAAAGCTTAAACCACTTCGAAGATGTAAAGAGATTGTTGAGCAAAACTCAATTAGGTTAAGAGGCTGGGATTACCCACACATACCAAGTAGAAATGATGATGATACGGCATTAGAACCTGGCGATAACTATTGGCAGGGTTGGCTTAATTGGCAGGATTATCATCATAAAGAGTTTTGGAGAATGTATCAGAGTGGGCAATTTGTTCATTATTTTGGTTTGATTGAGGATTGGGCTGATGATTACGTTATAAAAAGCATGTGGCAGCAAGAAGATATTGTTGCTCAACCAGGTGAAGTGCTAGGTATTATAAATGCAACCTACTTTATAACTGAGATTTATCAATTTTTGTCACGGCTTACTTCTGAACAGATTTATAACGAAGGAGTAAGAGTTACCATTGGTTTGCATAATACTGAAAATAGAAGACTTTTCGTTGATGGTTATAACAGGGCACCGTTGTTTCACGAAAGAAAAACTAGGGCGAAAGAAATTATTTTCAAGGAAAAATACACCACGGAACAGATTTTGGCTGACCCCAAAGAACTAGCGCTTGAAGTGATTATATATATTTTAGAACGATTTGGTTGGGACCCTCCAAATATTGAAGCAATTAAAAACGACCAGCAAAAATTACTTGAAAGAAAAATATAGCTAGCTATAGGAAGTTATTATGTGGACAAACATTTTTACAATTATTACGGCTTTAATGTTTGTTAGTGTTGGTATTTATTTCGTCATTCAGTACAAAAAAATTGGGCTCATTGAGAAAGAAATTGACAAACTTGAGGATGATTGGGATGAAGTACCAAAAAAATCAAAAAATCCTTATGTTAATAATGCGACTCTAATGAAGATAATTGCCAAAAATAGAGAGCCTATTGAACGAAAAATATACCGCTTAAAACAAAAAAGACAGTTTATTCTTGATAAGCTTCCATTGATAAGTTGGTTTAAGAAATAGTTCCAAAACTAAGACTCAACAATAGCGAGGGACTTTAATTCATCTTCATACCTAAAGTGAGCATAGGAAATTGGCTCATTTGATTGGCTTAGTTTGACGACAGTGAGACTGATGCTTTCCCCATTCTCGTTTACTGGGACTCTAATTTGAGCACCATTGCCTGAAATAATAAGTTTATTGTCCTCTAACTTAACACTATCGATAGTTTTTATTGGGAAATTAGTTGCAAGCTTATCCATTCTTTCAAAATAGGTTTTTTGGTCAGCTTCATTAACTTTTCTTGTTTCGATTAGCTTATCTCCAGAAAAAATTTCCCAGTCGCCCGTAATATGCAGTTGATATTGGCCTTTATCATAAGGCTCATCATCACCATCCTTACCAGGAATAGTGTCAGTGTATTTTTGACCAATATCAATTGTTAACCAGCCATCAGCAGGATGAATTACTCGCCAAATGGAATTACCCACTATTGGCTGAAAATTAGCAATAAACTGCTGGAATGAAATTGATTTGGTTTGCATAATGTTATTTTAACATGAAGAAAAGAGAAGGGCTGCCCCCGAAGAGGCAGCCCAGTGAGGTGATACTGGCGGCTTACGAATACTTGTGGCGGTTGTTGGACCACCACGTTTCGGCCTTGCGGCGCACGCCGCCGTAGCCGTCGCGCTCCCGGTCCCACTTGTCCCACTGGTTGTGGTAGTAGGTCGAGAATTCGTCGAGAGCATCGTTGCCCCGCCAGTCCTTGCCGCGGATCCCTGCGTCACGCGCGGCCTTACGGAACGTTTCGTTCTCGTAACTCATTGTGAAAGAACCTCCTATTGTGATATTTCGAAGCTTATGGCGCAATTGCCGTGCCTTGATAGGGTCGAGCGGGATATATCAACAAGTATTTAATTATGCAATAGATTGATATATTTTTATCTATCTCCATCTAGATAAGTCAACCTCTTTACTCACGCGCAGTTCCATCAGGGGAGGTACGAGGTTTTTATTGACCCCGTAGGTGGGGGTGGGAGCTACCCAAGTGTAGTACCACAGACACAACAAACCGCACGACCTCATTGGACGTGTAATCAATACACAGGTTTCTACCGATGTCCCGATAGAGAAAAACAGGTGATTATCTATGCGTAGGCAGGCTGATACTGTGGGTTTTGGTTCGTATCAGGGAAAAACGGTCGGATAAAATCCCACAGGGGGAGCAACGTCCTATAACGAATCAGTCACCAGATCTATTTACCTATTTATACCCTAACGATACCACTTCCTCGAGTGACTCGAACCAGTATTTTCAAGAAAAATCCTACTACTAACTAATAATTCTTCTTGAGCCAAGAGATTCTCTTGAGGCATTTTAATCTCTATTGCTATATAATACATAACAGATACACATATGCTATTTCAGCTTGAACAAACAAGCCAAGATACTTTATTTGAAAATGATCTTCTTGAGCATTCCTCAAGTACTCCCTCTCTTGGATCATCATTTGTAGATTTAGTTTCTGAAAAAGCTGCAATTCATACTATTTGTGATTATGCAATCCAAAGATGGAGGACAACGTTTGATAGAAGTGAATTTATCGAAAAATTGAAGGCTTATGATGAATATTTCCGAAATGGTGGGACTGTAGAGGATCGAAATGGTGAGCTAGATGAATTATTCAGATATTTCAAAAATATTCGTAAATCTGTGCTATATCTACGTACTGTTAAGGAACTTTTCGATCAAAATCATGATTGCCCAGAAGAATTAAAGTTATTTTCGTGGAGTCTTGGCCAATTTAAGGATACTTTCCATAGGCCAGAACTTGCTATAAAACACGAATTATCCCTATTTGATTACGTGAACGATTCATCAGGACAGTTGGAAACTATTGAGATTAAAGAGTCAGATTCGGTATCTGTATTAGCATATGTTGAAAATCCACTTTCAACCATAGAATCGTTAATAGACCTGAGTGAACTACCAGCGAGAAAATTTCATAAGCTAAGAAAAAGACTTAGAATATTTTCAATAATATTCACAATTGCAGTTGAAAATTCCACCTACACTCAATTTTCAGCTTTAAAAGACTACATGGTTATGCTCAACGATGAACTCGGTGAGATTAATGATGAGCTAATAGCTACTAATTTAAATGGCGGGACTGAATATGATCAACAAGTTGTAACACTTAGCCCAGAACTCAAACAAAAAATCAGAAAATTACTTTAAATATTATCAACTCCTTAATAGTTTGAGTAAGCAGACGGATGGGGAGCAACATATAAAAAAAATATATATATCAATCTATTAATCATTATTATCAACGTCTAATTAAATGAAATTAGCAATCAAGGTGATTCCGTTATTTGATTACCCTTTAATTCCTACTAGTTGTTCGCGTAGATAACTGATATCGTTTCCAAATATGGCAAAAGTCACAAACTCTGAAGTAATAGCAACTCTGGCAGGTCAACAATTGGACGATTTGGCAAAACTAGAAGGCGCAAATGCAAAAAATCGTCCAGGAATGTTTGTTGGGCTAACTAGCGTACTCGAGGGAGATGACCCTTATGCAAGTAGAAACCTCGATACGCCCGATGCTAAAGGTTACACACCTTCGAAAGATATAGCTCACGTACCGAAAAAATAGCTTTTCACAATTGCCACTGGATTATCAAGGTTCAACTGCTTTCATCCTCGACTAGTAGACCGATTCCTAGTTTTTGAGCCATTAGTCCGTCATGATTGTCATCAATAATGAATACTCGTGAAGGTAATACCATACTTCGAAGGATTAAATATTGCAACTTTTTATACAATGGTAGTTGGAGTTTATTAGTTAGTGGATTTCTGGCTTCCATCCTCGCCAATAGTTCTTAAAAATGCCAGGATCGATTGGATAAGCAGCTTTCTTCCGGCTTCCTTAATAAATGCATCTATATCCTCTGCATATATTGATGCCTAGAAAGAATATTTGTTTAGCTCTGGTATTCCTTCTTTTGTTGAGCGATAAGAAAGGGTGTATTTTGCTAAATCTGGCCGTGTTTTATCTTGATAATAGTACACTTGATCAAAATCTGCGCGAACTTGTTTATTTCTCCGTATCTTCCCCCAAAGTGTACTGCAGTACCATCTACGTCAAAAAAATGCTTCCTCCGTCATGCAAATCATCAACTTCAGCTCTAAAGCTTCTAAAGTAGTTTTTCTTAGCACTTGGGATAAAGCAAGCTTGTTCGCGACTTCTTGTCATATAGGCAAAATTGATTATATTCCAGTTAATTATTTAATCATTAATTTCCTCATCCCATAACAAATCTCCTCACTTTTTCTCTCTTGAGAAAACTAGTTCGTGTAGTGACCTGTTCGGGGAGCTTGGAAAATAACACACTTATTAGATCTATATATCAACCCAATTTCACAATCATACCTCGAATAGGACAGCTGATCTGGGACACGAACTGCGTGCGAAATTAGTTGCTACTCCGAAGCACTACGACGCCAATTATTCCAATAAATGCAAGCATGATTCCGAGATATTTTCTTCTGGAAATTTTTTCTTTTAGAAGAATCCGTGACAACACTACAGTAAGTGCGCCGTTAGTTCCCGTGAGTGGAGAGGCAATTGATGCTGGGGCGAACGAAAAACTTAACCACAAAAACCCTGTTCCAGTAATGTTGAAAAGACCTCCCATTAAGGCGAATTTATAATCTCCTAACGTTTTTCTTACACCAGTGATCGCTTTTGTAAATGATTCCTTTTCGACTTTTAGGTAGATAAGAGCCACGGGAATTTGAATAAGGCCTAAAGCAAAAAGAAAACTATAGTCAGCTGATCTATCGATATATCCTTTTGAAATTGAATCGGACAAGCCAATGCAAAAAGCAGCAATAAAGGGCCAAATTACCCCTTTTTGCAACAGCTCGTTTTTATTTGCGTGATCTGGATAGCTTGCGATTATGCTGCCCAGAATTGCGAAAATTATAAACAGATAAGCATTAGGTGTAAGTATTTCGCCAAGTAAGATTCGAGAAAGAATAACTGTGTAAACAGGATACGTTGCCAATACTGTAGTCGTAACCGCTAGTTCTCCATGAGAAAGAGCATAAAATACAATGGCTTCAGATAAGATTGCAGAGATAGCGGCATAGAAAAATGCCTCTGCCCAGTTGACAGTGCCTGAAATACCTAGAAAAAATGCTAGTGGAACCCAAATTAATAAACCAAATAGTGCATCAAATAAAAATGCAACCGATGGTTGAAGTTCCTTGTAGCTTTTCCGAAGTGAAAGCTGTGAAAATGAGATAAAGACAGCGGATAGAATAGCGAAAAAAATTCCCAGCATGATGTGTATAGTATAGCTAATTACTGATGGAATATTTAATCGATTCAAGTCTATCAGCTAGCTAAGTCACTGACCACTCCTGTTTAAAATAAACCAGTATCTAAGGAAGATTTGGTACATTAAAATACCAATAATTATTCCAGTTCATTTTAAGACTGGTAAAAAAGATGACGGCAACGGCAGGGTAAATTATTTCCTCATTTGGAAGGGAGAAGCCAGAACTGTCCAATTAGACTCACCTACTGAAACTTGCAATGAGGACTTGGACAAAAGCGCACCTGGCTTGTATCGCAACGGCAATGGCGTTCCCTGCATCAAGGTTTACGAGAACAAAGAGTAACCCAGCCTGAGCATCGCCTTTACTAACGGTGGCCAACTCATCAACTTCTCCAATGAACTTGAGGGAACCCTTGCCAGGGCCCGCACGCGCTAAGGTTCCTTATGAACAAACTCAAACGCTTTATTCTCAGGTATTTTGTTGCTCTAATTGAAATTCAGGTGAAGCTACTCAAGATATTGGTCACACCGACTCACAACGTCCCAACGAGCCGTTTGAATCTAAATAACGGTGAATTATGCCACTCCAGGTATAAAAGCACCTTTACGGGCTGACACAGCTTTAATGATGTTATTACTCTTGACAACTCCATCTAAATTGTTTAATCTATGAGTAGATAGTCATCGTAATCAGTGACTTGCTATCTATGAAACAAACAATTCTTTCTATCCAGCAAAGTACCTTACTTGAGGAATTAATCGTTAAGTATGGCCAAATTGTCACCTCTGAACAAATCTATGCTCAGAGTAAAGGCGTGTGGAATCAAAAAGTGGCCAAAAACGTAATTACCAGGCTTACCCGAGATGGCTGGTTGATTCGGGTGAAGCGGGGGATGTATGCCATCTCTGACCTCTCCAATCGTGGATTTTTATCACTCTCTCCCTATGTAGTGGCTAATCTACTAGTCAAAGATTCCTATGTCTCCTTTGAGTCAGCGCTGAGCTATCACGGTATGTTTGACCAGCTTACCCAAAAGACTATTTCTGTTTCCCAAGTGCGATATAAGACTGTACAGCTGCAATCGATCGAATATAGCTTTGTGACAGTGCTCTCTAAGTGGTTTTTTGGCTGGGAAGAGGTGAGTATTGATAACAAAACCGTACGGATGGCTACGGCGGAAAAAGCCCTGATCGACATGATTCAATTTCACAAAAGCAAATATACTGTTGATTTGGTTATAGAGAAGCTCTCTTTATATAAAGATTCATTAGATTTGCAAAAGATGACTGAGTATCTGGTGAAAATGTCTACAGCCACCATTAAGACATTTGGCTTCCTGTTTGACCTCTTGGGGATTGATTCAAGTAATCTTTACAATCAATTTAAGTTAAAAGGCACCCACCTGATGCTTTCCGGAGATACCAAGTTTAACGCCAAGTGGCGACTCTATTACGATGAGTATTTTGATAAATATCAGGTAGCCAAATAATCCCTATGCTAACCCGACAACAACTCGAGATCATCAACCGTAAGAGTCTACGTTACCCATTGCATATTGCCGAGAAGGATTATTTCTTAGCTCTGGTTATGCAGATTATTGCCGCTTCCCAGACCGGCAAAACTCTCATTTTCAAAGGTGGTACGGCTCTACACCACTGTTACCTGGACCAGTATCGTTTTTCCGAGGATTTGGATTTTTCTTCGAATAAGACACCGTTGCCCATTGAAGAGGTGCGCAAAATCTTTGAAACAACCGACTATTTGAGTATCAAGAATGATTATTTTTCCAATGCCACTATCAAAATCGAGAAACTCCAGTACACCGGACCACTGATTCAGCCTAATTCACTGAAGGTAGAAATTGATTTCCTCCAAAATGTACTTTTACCACCTCAAACCCTGGCTTATCACAATGTCTGGGGTGTGGATTTTACGGTGGCAGTTATGGATATCAAGGAAATCTGTGCTGAAAAAATCCGAGCCATGAGTGATCGGGCTCGTTACCGCGATTTCTACGACATCTATCTGCTTTTGGAAAAGTACCAGTTGGACCTGGATGAAATTGTCTCGTATGTTAAGCAAAAAGAGATCAGAAGGCCAATCACCAAAGCCAGCATCCAAACCAACTGGAAGGTGATTGCGACCGAGAAAGAGCAGGAAATTGGCCAGATTTACTACTCCAAGCAGGTAGAAGACAGCAAGATTGAGGAATTAATCAAAAACTTGCCTTTTGACAGTATTACGGCTGCGTAAATCTTTATGCCAGTGATATCTGACAAACAAATGGCTAAATTCAAGCCACTTTATAAATCTCATTTTGGTGAAGACTTAAGCCCACAAGATGCTTTGGATAAGGCCATGAAGCTTTTAACGATGATGAAAATTGTCTATAAATCCATGACGGTGGAGCAATATAACCAGGTTCAAGAAAGTAGAAAACGGCTGGGGTTGAAGGAATAACTTAAGCGCTCATAAATTTCTCTGATAAAAATCTCTGTGTTTCCTGGTAGGTCAGCTCGGGGTATTCGATCTCGTTGATCCAGTCGATTCGTCGATACGAGTCTCATTTCTCGAGCGTTGAAATCATACCCTTACTTTGATATATATATCAATCTAATTCAACCTACATACCCCGAATAGGACAGCTGATCTGGGACACGGATTATAATGAATTAGGCACGATACTTTTCGGAATGTATGCGCCTTTAACACGGCTTAGTAATCATCGTTGATAATAAGCTATAATCAATCTATGGACTGGTTTTTAATAGCTTTGATACCGCCTGCTTTATGGAGTGCGACTAATCACTTGGATAAGTACTTAATTAGTAAATTTTTCAAGGGAGGCGGTGTTGGGGCTTTGATGGTTTTTTCTTCTTTGATAGGCTTGCTTTTATTACCCTTCATCGCATTATGGCATCCAGAAGTTTTAGTCTTTTCTACTCAAAATATACTTATCGCGATCAATGGTTTTCTTTATATTCTTGCCGTTTTACCATACTTTTATGCCTTACAAAAAGATGAAGCATCAATTTGTGTTCCTTTGTTTCAGCTAATTCCAGTTTTCTCTTTTGTTTTGGCTTATTTTGTTTTAGGTGAGACTTTAAACAACAATCAATTACTGGGTGGCCTACTGATTGTTTTGGGGGCGATAGGAATATCATTGGATTTATCAGAAAGAAAAAAGGTCAAATTCAAGAACGAAGTGTTTTGGCTGATGATGCTATCTTCTCTAATTTTTGCTCTAAATTTTCTCTTTTTCAAGTATTTTGCTATTAAATCTAGTTTTTGGTTTACCAGTTTTTGGGAATATGTGGGCTTTGCTGTTTTTGCCTTCTTGCTTATGGTTTTTGTTAAATCCTATCGTGAGCAATTCATTGATGTTTTAAGGCATAATAGGGTGACCGTACTTAGTCTCAACGGTGCTAATGAAATTGTAAACATAATGGCTAAGGTTGCATTTAACTTTGCTTCATTACTCGCCCCAATAACCGTTATCTGGATAGTGAATGGTTTTCAGCCGTTTTTTGTATTTGCCTATGGAGTAATCCTAACCTTACTCTTTCCCAAGATTGTAAAAGAGAATATAAGTGGAAAATCATTAATTCAAAAGATCTTGGCTATTTTGATAATGTTTGTAGGAACATATTTTCTCAACATTTAGGCTTAGATGTTGTGTTTTCGTCTCGCAACAAATATTTCTATTTTTATCTCTTGAAAGAATTAGTTAGTGCAGAGACATGTTGAGTAAACATGATCTTTTATTTTTAAATATGACATTTTTTCATGCTAATTCATTATAGTTTTTTTCTGAAAGTCAAAATGGCAAATCGTCATGAGATTTATCCTTGAGAAACAATTTTTTTCTTTACGATTCCATCCATATATTTTAAATAAAGGGGTTAAATTTTTTTATAGAACTTGTGATTATGATCATATAAATTCAAGCGTGATATAACGTGATATACAATAGTATTGTTCTGTCCACCTAATATTACGAAAAAGAGAAACTTTTATGGTAAAAAGTCCAGATACTAGAGTAGCTCATGAAAAAGTTATTACTCAAGACGTTGATTCAACTGAATTTAATACTATTCCGCCCAATTTAATTGGTTGCGATGAAAAATTGAATAAACTTGGTGTGTATTGGTGGGACAAAAAACTTGCTCTCCAATTGGCTAAAATCACTGTGCCAGCTGAGTATCTTGGCTCGATTTGAAGCATTTTATGATTATTTCACTAAAAATGTGTTTTCCGCCTGTTCAATAAGCGTATCTCAAGGGGAGGGTAAGTATGTGTTGGATTATATGGGTGGATGGATTGAATATGATTTAAAAAAAGGTGAATTTGTTGTAATAATTATGGAGACCATCTATGGCTTCAATGCACTATACGCCAGAGCTAATCCATTCTTTGAACGTAAAACTGATGAAGATGCCGAACGCAATGCAAAGGAGGTGGCTTATGAGTATTTGTTGACTCATAACATGCATGGTGAGCCTATCGATGTTAGTAGGAGGCGACATATTCCACTTGATATTGGCTAATTTGTCTCTCGATCCTTACAGTTAAATGACCGCTATTTTCAAAAAAAATGGAATAATTTACTCAATTCCCCAATATAGCCAACTCGTGTCATTGCCGTTTTCGCACCAATGTATCGCTTTAGCCAATTCGTACTGACTTAACGTTGAGTCCAAGGGTTCTCGGGCGCTGGTAATGCCTGTGTAATGTGCCTTTAGCGTGGGCAATGCTTCTGGACGGGCGAGCTGTCCAACTGCCCAAACCGCATCGTTTCTTGAACGAAATCTTTGATTTTCATCATTGATTAGTTGTGATAATGACTCAACACAGTTGCCTTGAAATTGAGTTTGAGCAGATTGGCAAATACTGAAAACCGAATATCGAAGCCAGCCAGCGAAAACTAAAAGTGTAATGGCAAACAATGTTAAAAATATCAGAATGATTGGCAAAATCCAGATTAAATAGACATTTTTCTTTTGAAATTCTTTCTCACAATTTTTATTTTGCACAATAGTAATTACATTATCATAAACGGTTGACCTTCTAAATCACACACTTCGTTTTTTGACATCGTTAAGTTAAAATCGATTTAGTTTCCTCATTAATTAATATTGACTAATCTGTTAAAAGTTTAGCCCTGAGCACTTATAGTGCGTTAGAATACGCTTCCATCAAAAAAAAATGGTGCGAAAAATGTGGCTAAAATATTACTTATTTTATTTGCCAAATCAGAGTCATAAGTGAAATAAATTTTTAAATTGTGTGTCAGAAGGACGGCGTCAGCAAACTGATTAGAATTGTAGCATCACAATAGTCTTAGCTGACTTAATTATCTTTGATTTTTCAATTTTAGGGATTGTAATTCTCTGTAAAATACCCACTTTATCCAGTCTTTCATTGTCATTTTTCGCGCTGAAAAGATTGAGTCAAAATGCTTTCTACGCGCACCTGAGTTTTTGAGTACATTCAAACCTGCGCCGAATCGATTCATTAGGTCTATTGGAATGACTAAAGCTTTCGATCGTTCATCGTAGGTTAGAAAATTTAAACCAAGGGGGAATCCGAGCACTTTGTGATCTGAGTTAGATTCCATATCCCATCTTGTCTGAAATGATCCGTGTCCTCGTGTGTCGCAGGAAATAAAAACTTCTACTGGAGGTAGATTCCAGTCTTGTACAAGTTTCCCATTGAGCTCAGCAACCAATTTTTTAGATTCAATTCCTTCTCCATTCATTCCTGATAAAGTATGTGTTTCTCCAACTCGTTGTCCATGACCAGAAAAAACAGCAAGTGGACGATTAGAGTGATATGTCATGCGGCCATCAAAAATGATTAGATGTTTTATAGTATAGAAACCTGCAATAATTTCCTGATCGTTTAATGACAGAAATTGCGCAGTTGTTGCTAATGGAGTAATTCTAACCACAGCAACAGGATCAATACTTTCTTGATAGATCCATATTAATCCATTAGGAACTGAATCAAGTTCTTGAATCGGGCATGCTTCAGTTTGTTCGATCACGCTCTGATTATAGTACAATTATTCTAGAAAAAATTGTCAAATGACAGGACGGTTGTTTCATAGGTATAAATCAGTGTCTGCACTACAAAAGAAGTGTAAAAGGTTGATGCTATTAAAAAAAATTCGAGGGTAACCAGTGAACAGTAAGTTAATAAATCAACAAATAGTGATTTTGCTTCAAACCTTATCAAAAGAATTTGATTTTGCTACTATAATACAAAATTTAGCTCTTTATAAAAGCAGAAATGTGTATCTATGAAAAAAAACGATCAATATCAACCAAGAATTTTGACACCAAGTCAGTATGAGGCATTAAAAAAGAAGGCTGAAGTCATATCAGTTCAGCTTTTAGAAGGTAAAAACTTTGAAGAGATTTTAGTTTTTGATACAGTATTGAATTTTAGGAAATAATATGAAACCAGCTGTTGTGAGTCGAGCAAATCCGATGCTGTTTGAACAACCAAACAATCACTCAACTAAAGAAAATCCGTTAGGTAGATTTATGGTCGCTATCGGAGCAATAATTGAGTTGGAAAACTCTGGAAAAATATTAATAATTCAGCGAAGCGAAACTATGGATTGGCATCCCAATGAATGGGAAATTATTTATGGCAGAATTGATCAATTTGAAGATACGCAAACCGGTTTAAAACGAGAAGTTAGGGAAGAAGTATCTATCACAGACATAAAAATAATCAATATATTGCGTGTCTGGCATATGTTTAGAGGAAGTGAGCAAATAGCTGAGAATGAAATACTTGGAGTGACCTATCATTGTAAGACGGCACAACTTCAGCCCAAACTGTCTCATGAGCATCAAGCATATAAATGGGTAACTCCCGAAGAGGCGCTTCAATTAATTAAAGTTGAGGGTATTAAAAATGATATTTTGAATTATGTAAATTCATGAATTAAGAAAAAATTTCTGTGCATAAAAAATGGCGTTCATCATGTCAATAGTATCCCAATTTTAAATCAGCCCACCTTTTACCAACCTGAATTCTCTTTTCATTTGCCAAATATCTTTCAATTTAAAAAAATGATCTTCTGGGTTAAGCATGAGTTGAGTTAAATTATCAATGAAGCAACTGATTTCTGACTATCAAGCCAATTTTTCTAACAGCAGTTGGTAAATTATTTTTTATCCAGTTTTCATAAAGTCCTGGATAGGTATACTGACTGAATTTGAGATAGTGATTGATGATTTCATCGTTCATATTGGAATATTTGAATTTCATCATAAATATATCATTCTTGATGAATTATTTACAGTTAAACAAAAAAATGATTTTTAAACATTTTTGAACGACGCAAATTGTGATTATCATAAAATGCAAGCTATTAATTTTTTGGGTAAAATTATCAAAGAAATCATTTGAATTTTGGGATAAAATGAAAAAAATTATATGACAAAAATTAATCTGAATCACAACATCGAAACTTTACCAGCGTCACCAACTTTATCTCTCGGCAAACTCATTAAAGATTTGCAAAAAGCAGGCAAAGATATTATTAACTTAACGGTTGGCGAACCGGAGTTTGCTACTCCAGAACCAATCAAACAAGCTGGCATTAACGCCATTCAAACGCAAGATTTGCGCTATCCGCCGACCAATGGAATTCTTGAACTGCGCAGGGCGGTGGCAGAAAAACTTCAGCAAGATAATAATTTGGAGTATTCACCGGAAGATATCATCATTGGTGTTGGGAGCAAACATTTATTAAGTGTCGCTTTGCAAGTCATTACCAATTCGCAAGACGAAGTCCTTATTCCCATTCCGGGCTGGGGAAGTTATGAAGCGCAAGTAAGATTAGTAGGGGCGAAACCTGTTTTGGTAAAAATGCCTGCTCCATTTGTGATTTCTGCTCAATTATTAGAAAAACATCTGACAAAACAAAGTAAGATCATTATCTTGAATTATCCCTCTAATCCAACGGGCGCAGTGGTAGACGCGACAGAATTACAGAAAATTGCTCAATTGGCGGTTGAAAGAAACCTCGTAGTCATTGCAGATGAAATTTATGAACATCTGCTTTTTGAAGGAAAACATGTTTCCATTGCCTCACTTAGCCAGCAAATAAAAGAACGAACCATCACTATCAATGGCGTTTCCAAAGCCTATGCAATGACCGGTTGGCGAATTGGCTACGCGGCTGGTCCTGGCAATATCGTGAAACTCATGAATGCCGTGATTAGTCAAACAACTTCCGGTGCGGATGTTATTGCCCAGCATGCCAGTGTGCAAGCATTGCAGTTGCCACACGAATTTAATGCTATCATTGCCAAATATGTGAGCAGATTCGCGTATTTCAAAAGAGAGTGTTCAAATATTCGTGGCTTAACCATCTATGAACCAAAGGGAGGTTTGTATATTTGGTGTAAAATTGATGCTCAAGATACTCAATCCAATGCAATCGCCGAACAACTAGTTGATCAATTTGGCGTAGCAATTGTGCCGGGGGAAGCGTTTCACACACCGGGTTATTTGCGCATTGGTTTGGGGGCGGAAGATACGGTTTTTAAGGAGGGAGTGTCCAGATTGAAGAAGGGCTTGCAAGCATTGTTATAGCCGGCTGAAAATCTAAGTGCCAGAACTGACAGGGTAGATTTTGAAGTGAAACAGTTCTAGAAAATCTGTTACTATATTTTGAGATTTTTTAGATCAAAGCAAAGAAAACTAGCTCGCTACCAAAAAGACAAATAATCAATAACACCAATGACAAAAAACAGAAAAATTCCCACAATCATGTGTTCCCAGCACCCGGATCATGCGCATGCGCCTTTTTGGTCCGAGTCTGCCTATATTCAAACTCACGATGAAATTCATGAAACGTATTTGATGTTTAGCGATCTGGAAGCGGATGAAGTG
Source organism: uncultured Pseudomonadales bacterium (assembly GCA_964614795.1). GTDB lineage: Bacteria > Patescibacteriota > Microgenomatia > UBA1400 > PJMF01 > CAZTME01. Next base: position 16,018 of record CAZTME010000016.1, read on the forward strand.
ATGTGGGATTGGGAAGGAAAATTAGTTGATGAATCTGTGATTGAAAAAATACTCATGAAGTATGGAGGTTTTTTCACCGATCACCCACTGGGAGTGGAGAAGTTTCTTACTTTTCGTGTGCCTAACCCTAGAGTAGAACCCGGCTATCGTTTGGCTAGAGCGTTCATGGTTATGCTTTCGGCTCACCTCACGGCTAAAGAAGCCAATTTGGCTAATCCGCTGTTTGAAGCCATTGTACCCATGGTGGAATCAGAAAAAGACCTTACTCAAATCTATTCAAGTTACGTGCATGTTTCTTCCACTATTCAATCCGAATTTGGCCATAATAAATATAGCAAGCAACCGCTGGAACTCATTCCAATTTTTGAAAGTGTTCAGGATATTTTGAATTCCAATCACACGATTACTGAATACCTTGGATGGCTAGAAGAAAATTATGGAGTTAGACCGGAGTATTTCAGGCCATTTTGTGCTCGCTCCGATCCAGCGATGAACGCTGGTATTATTCCCACCACGCTAGCAATTAAGTGGGCACTCCATCAATATACTCAATTGGAGGCGGAGCTTGGAATCAAAATGCATCCCATTATTGCTCCTGGCAGTCTATTATTTCGAGGCGGTTTGAGGCCAGATACGATCGAAGCTTTCATGCAAGAATACGCTGGCATCAAGACGGCGGTCATTCAGTCTGCATTTCGCTATGATTTTCCCAGGTCAGATGTAGAAGCAAGTATCAAGCAACTCAAAGAGCTCATAGCGAAGTCAGAGTCAACACCTATGAGTGATAAAGACAAAACGATCATTGATCGGCTGATTGACATCTTTTCTCAAGAATATCGCCAAACCGTAACAGAATTGGTGCCACTCATTCAACAGGTTGCCCTTTTTGTGCCACGGCGTCGCGACAGGATGCAACACATTGGTTTGTTTGGCTATTCAAGACAGGTGAATGGTGATTCTTTGCCCAGAGCCATTGGCTTTACCTGCACTGGTTACTCAATGGGTATTCCACCTGAATTTTGGGGGCTGGGTCAAGGACTGGCTAAGCTTTCCAAAGCAGATGAGAAGGCGCTCAATAAATTGTATCCAACCCTGAAGAATAGCTTGCAAGAAGTGGCTGGTTATTTCAGGCCGGAAAGCTTGGCAGAGCTGGGTATTGGCAATCTTTTCAATGATCTTTCTGCCATCGAGAAGTTTATTGGTTGTCAATTAGGCCCTCAATCAGACAAACATTTTGAACACGCTCACTTGGTGCAAACGATTATTAAGAAAATGCGAGGTAAGGAAGATGCCACAGCAGAAGTTGAAGCCGCCGCCAAATTGAGAAAATCCATTGGGTAGCAAGAGGCTGGTATGCAATCAGAATTTTTTTTGATGAAATGAGATGTTAGTGAGATAATTTAAATTGAATATCTTATAGTAAAAATCAATTGGTAATCACCTTAATATTCCTCACAATTTCATCAAATTCCTCAATCAAATTTTCTTCTCCGGGTTGAATTCTATAGGAAATTCCTCCCACCGGTGTTAGAGATGCAAATGTACTCACTTCATCCGTGTTGGTACAAACTGTGTAGATTGCACGGTTTTCTCCAGGATATGGTTTGCCAAGTGATAAGGATCTTCTCCAAATCAC
>CAZTME010000017.1:0-17029 GCA_964614795.1 uncultured Pseudomonadales bacterium
AGGAAACATTGTGGAAATGCCAACCAAATCCAACTTTAGACAAGGTTTATCCATTTTCGAGTACGTGACTTCGGCTCGTGGTTCAAGAAAAGGTTTAACCGACTCTGCTATCAAAACCGCCGATGCGGGTTACTTAACCAGACGTTTGGTGGATGTGGCGCATGATGTGATTATCAGATTGGAAGATTGTGGCACCACCAAGGGTGTTTTCATTCCTACAGCCAGCAGACCTGATGCTTTTATTAATAGAGTGGTGGGGAGATTAGCCAGCGAGGCGGTAGTGGTGAAAAATAAAACTTTGGTAGAAGTTAATCAAGAAGTGACAACGGAAATTGCTCAAGCCGTACTTAAAGCGAATTTACCGGGTATGAATGTGCGTTCGCCTTTAACCTGCGAAGCGACCAAGGGTTTGTGTTCGGCTTGTTACGGTAGAGATTTCTCCACTCATCAACGCGTAGCTATTGGTGTGCCGGTAGGTATAGTGGCAGCTCAGTCCATTGGAGAGCCCGGTACTCAATTGACCATGCGGGTTAAGCACTCCGGAGGTATCGTCGGTTTGGACGTGACTCAGGGTTTGCCTCGTGTGGAAGAGTTGTTTGAAGTTCGCAACCCACGCGGTAGTGCAATTATGACCGGTGTGGCCGGTGAAGTTGCTCTCGAAGAAGAAGATGGTATGACTGTGATTACTATCACCAATAGAGATTCCGGTGAAGTGGAGGCGAGTTATCCCGTGCCTCTCAAGAGTGAGTTGTTAGTTTCTCCAGGTGATTTTGTGACAGCAGGCACTCAGTTGACAGGTGGTCCACTTAATTTGCGAGACGTTCTGCAACTTCAAGGATTGCAAAAACTTCAGCAATATGTCATTGATCAAATTCAAGCGGTTTATGAATCGCAAGGAATTGCTATCAATGATAAGCATTTTGAAGTGATTGTGCGCAAAATGAGTGACAAAGTGCAAATTGAAGCGCCCGGTGACACCGATTTCTTAACTGGTGAAATTATCGAAAAGAGCGCCTTTACCGAAGCCAATGACGATGCTTTAGCTGCCGGCGGACAACCGGCCACCGCTCGAGTTTTGTTCTTAGGTATTACCAGATCTTCACTCTTCACCAGATCTTGGCTTTCCGCCGCCTCATTCCAACACACTAAGCATGTTTTAACCGAAGCGGCATGCAAAGGTGCGGTGGATACACTAGAGGGATTGAAGGAAAATGTGATCATTGGTCGGTTAATTCCCACCTCCAAGGAAAGAGCGCAAATCACTCTCTCGTAGCAATCTGTAAAAAATATGGTACAATTTGACATCTTGAACAGAAAATAGATTTTATGCCAACGTTTAATCAACTTATTCGCAAGGGAGGCCGAAAAAGCCAACCAAAACGCATTAAAGCTTCTGCTTTTCGTCGAAGTTGGAACTCAATTTCGGGACGAGCGGTGCGTACAACCAATCCTCAAAAAAGAGGTGTGTGTACGGTAGTGAAAATTATGACACCCAAAAAGCCAAACTCTGCTCAACGTAAAGTGGCTCGTGTGCGTTTGTCCAATAAAATGGAAGTCACCGCCTACATTATGGGTGAGGGTCACAACTTGGCAGAACACAGCATTGTTTTGGTTCGTGGTGGTAGAGTTAAAGACCTTCCCGGTGTGAAGTATCATATTGTGCGTGGCAAGTATGACACTTTGGGTGTTGAAGGTCGAAAAACCAGTCGTAGCAAGTATGGTGTGAAAAAAGCATAAGGTTAAAGTATGAGAGCAAAAAAATCTTCTACTCGTAGCATTGAGCCGGATACAAAGTATGGTTCAAGAGTTGTCGCTCAGTTAATTAATTATGTCATGAAAGATGGCAAAAAAACTGTGGCGCAAAAACAAGTTTACTTGGCTTTAGCTTCTCTTGAAGCAGAAACCAAACGCAAGCCTTTGGAAGTTTTGGATGAAGTGATCGAGGCTATTGCTCCTCAAATGGAAGTACGATCTCGTCGTGTCGGTGGTGCGGCCTATCAAGTGCCTATGCCGGTTAGACCAAAAAGAGCGCAAGCTTTAGCTTTGCGCTGGTTGGTGCAAGAGGCGCGCAAGCGCCCCAACGGCCAGTATCATACCTATAATGAAAAGTTGGTAGCCGAGATGCTGGATGCGCTTAATGGTCAAGGAGGCGCGCTTGCGCGCCGACAAACGGCTCACCGCATGGCAGACGCCAACAAAGCCTTCGCCCACTTCAGGTGGTAAAATTCTTAATCCTTTTGGAATTCACTCATTAAGTGTTAAGATAACACTATCTTTTTGTGAGAGTTGAATTTAATGAATAAAACCCTTTCTTCCAAAATTGTGTATCAAAACCCTTGGATGTCGGTTAGAGAAGATGAATTTCTTTCTTCCAAAGGGAAGCCGGGCATTTACGGAGTGGTAGAAACTGGTGATTTTTCCATAATTATTCCCAAAATCGGTGATACGTTTGTTTTAATTAAATCATTTCGCTATATTATTCAATCTTTTTCCATTGAATTTCCTTGTGGGGGATTGAATAAAAATGAGATTCCGCTGGAGGGAGCGAAAAGAGAGCTTGCCGAAGAAACCGGCTTGAGTTCCAATAACTGGCGTCAGTATACGGACTACTATTCGGCAAATGGTATTACAAATGATCATGGGTTTGTATTCTTGGCGGAAAATTGCCATCCGGCTGGAGATGTCCATTTGGATGAAACGGAAGAAATTGTTGAAGTTTTATACTTCACTGAAAAAGAGATCAAAGGAATGATCAAAAAAGGTGAAATAAAAGACGGCCCCAGCATCTCGGCCTTTTTTATTTATTTACTCAATCGTGAATAAGACGTGAATTGCGAATTATTGAATAAGGCACAATACATTTCGGAATGGAAAGGTAATCGTGATAGACTCATGAATAAGGCACGATACTTTTCGGAATAGAAAGGTAATCGTGATAGGCTCATCAATTTGGCTTAAAAAGTGATGTATAATTTTTGTGAAAAAAAGTATGGTAGACTTCGCAAAAACAACAAAAACTTGAATCTTTTGCGAAAACACGTCGTATAAGAACGAGTTATGTGAAATACATGTTTTCCTTTTGGGGTTGTCGCCCCAGCTCTTAAAAAGAATCCGATTTTGTTTTTCTTTTATTATAGAGGGGAAATATGGAGTTTTCTTCGCTCCGCTACGAAAACATTTATTTGATAAGGGGAATAAAGCGGTGTTTCCTCCGCTTCGCTCCTGAAACGATTTATTTATTAGAGGAAAACGAATACAATAAAAACCGTTAAATTCAATTATGGCTAAATACTATGGAAAATTCGACGCAAAGGCATATTGGGCAACAAAGCCTTTATGTTCAGTCTGCAAAAGTCATAAAGTAAAAAATGGTACAATCTGTTATCAATGCAAAAAAGCTATGGAACAAAAAACATCATCAACAACGCAAAACAGTGAGCCAGTAAATGCTAAACCAGTAGAGCCAAAAACAGAAGAAAAAGAACAAAAGATTTCACAAATCAAATTTGATAAGAATTTTATCAAACATCTTCTTGAAAAACTAAAAGTTGGCAATACTCGCTCAATTCACTTAAATGCTATTCCTGGTCGTTCTGCGACTAGATTAGATTTGTCTCAACTTTCGCATGTTGATGAAGGTATGCCGGATAATTTTATTGAAACAATTTTAAACAATGATTCATTTTCTTTTGCAATATCCTACGACAAAATTGATCTTGGCGAGATTGACGAAGAAGAAAAAAAGAAACTAGCACTAATAACCAAAAGACTGAATACACTTGTAATCGAAAATACTGACAATTTCCTGGAATTTGGACTTAAAAATTTTGGTTTTGGTTACCCACTTCTGATAAAACGTGACCGAAATGACCCTGAAAAAATCATAAAAGCCCCATTATTCATATGGCACCTTGATATTGAACGCTCATATCAGAATAAAAACACATGGACAATAAAAAAAGACGAAGATTCACCAATCAAAATAAATGAACTTTTGATTTCAAATCTTGCCAAAGATGAATCGGTGAAAATAGAAAAAATATCAAAGGAAATAATTGAAGACGGAATTTTAGATAAAGATGAACTTTTAGAATTAACACAAAATATATTAAATCAGTTAAATACTGAAACCGACAATCTCACATTAAAAATTGAGAAGTGTCCCGACGCGAAACAAATTGAGGCAATAGCGAACTCAAAACCTTGGATTCAATGGAGTGGAATTTTCGGAATATATAGATCGCAAAACGAGACAATCATTCATGCCACCGAAGAATTATTAGAAAGATTTGATGAATTTGAAAGTGAAAATCTTATTTTAGAGCAATTTCAAACTTCCAGTATCTCATCGGTCGAGACTGATCCGAGCAAGGAGGAAATTGTAAATACTTTAACAAAAGATGAAATCAAGCTTATCCAAGGCCCTCCTGGAACAGGGAAAAGTCAAAGTATTACGGCTATTGTTTCAAATGCCTTAGCAAATAATGCAAAATGTCTGATTGTTTGTGAAAAGAAAACTGCTTTAGATGTTATTCAAGCAAATTTAGCAAAAATAGGTTTATCAAATTTTGCTGTTGTTATTGATGACGTAAACAAAGACAGGAAAAAGTTAATTGAGAAAGCAAGAAACATCAAAGATTCTTCTCATTATGCACAATTCTCTAAACTTAATTTTGACGAAAAATATAAAAAATTCTGCCAATTAAAGAAGGAAATTAATGTTAAACATGCAGAATCATTAAAAAAAGTCTTTGGGGACTTTTCATGGAAACAACTCATAGGCCTTTACCTTAGATATTCTAAATCGGGAGATATAGCCCAGGTTGAGCAAGAATTAAATTATAAAAATCTAAAATTTGATCACGAAGAATATTCTGGACTTCATGCTGTTGTTGAAGAAGCTTCTTTTTTATATGGCGATCTTGCAAAAGATTCAGAAGAAATATTTTCAAAATTGAATGGTGATCTTTTTTCTAAGGAATATAAATGGGCAACGCATGGTGAAATAAAAAAGGAAACGGCTGAATTTGTTGAAATATTGAAAGAGCTAAATGTATTTCTTTCAGAAAAAGATGATTCTGATTACACGATAAAGACCGTTTCGATTTTCTCACCAGAATCAATAGAACAGTCTTTAGCTTTGACTGAAAAAATCATAGAAACTTTAAAGGAAATTATATCGTTACATGAAAAGGGCTCGAAATTAGGGGGAAAACAGTATAACGAAACTACTTTTTTACGAAATCTAAAGTATAACTTTTTCTCAATTTTCAGCACTAAAAATAAAGACATAAATAGTACAAGAAAAAAGTTGCCTGGACTTTCAGCCAGCTTAATTAAAGATATTCAAAACCTTAATAAATTCAATTTTGACGGAGTGAGCATTAAGAAATTTGAAGAATATCAATCATTGTCCGAACTCAAAGACGATTGCATGAATGGTTTAGAGAAAGCAGAGGCAATTAAAAAAGCAGTAAAAAAACTAAAAAACACTTCGAAAGACATAGAATCATTTGAAAAGAAGTTATCCAAGATTGAAAAAAATGGAACATTTGATTTTCAAATGAAAAATTTTGTTGAACTGGGAAGTGCAGAGAAGATAAAAATCTTATACTCTGCTCTTACAGAAAACATAGAAAGATTAGAAGAAAATCTGGATTCTTATGAGAGCTATCATAATTGGAGATTTTTTTGCAGCAGTAAAAATGAATTTGAATTGCAAATTTTTGACACACTCAAAAAATTTGAAACTGAAAGTTGGAAGAATATTTTTATAGCTTGGTATTATCGTGGCGCATTGCTCAATTTTGAAGCAAACACCGAAAATGGCTTTCACAAATCAGATTCAAAACTGCAACAATTGAGCACTTTATACAGCGAACTTGAAAAACAGCAAATTCAACAAATAAAATCCGTTTGGGGCAATAATAGAAGTCACCAACTGTCAAAAATCAATTTCAACTTTAATACACTATACAATTTACGAAAAAACAATGCTGGACCTAAAAATTCTTTGAGAAAAATTATCGAAAAGGATTTTGAGCTATTCACCTCGCTGTTCCCTGTCATTCTGACTAATCCTGTAGCCGCAAATGCTATCCTCCCTCTTGAACAAGGCCTTTTTAATATTGTCATTTTTGACGAGGCGAGTCAGCTAAGAATCTCAGATACATTTACAAGCCTTATTAGAGGACAATACAAAATTATTGCCGGAGATGAACACCAAATGCCACCGTCAAATTATTTCCAAAGCAATGCAGAATTGTTGGAAACGGACGAAGAGGAGGAAGACGACGATGTATTTAATGAATCGGACGAACAAGCGGTTCTTGCAGAAAGTGAATCTTTGCTTCAATACGCATCCGATTTACAAAACATCAACAAATCATATTTGGATTTTCATTATAGATCCAAGCACCCAGCCCTCATTGATTTTTCCAATAATGCTTTTTACGGAGGAAACTTAGTACCTTTCCCACCTCAGGAAGTTTACAAACCAATTGAATTTAGAGCTGTGAATGGTCGCTATGAAACGAGAACAAACCCTGCCGAAGTCGCTGAAATCTTAAAAATAATCGAAAATGAAATACATCCTGATCACAACGGCAAGTATCCTTCCATAGGAATAGCTACTTTCAATATCAACCAACGAAATCTAATTACAGAATCGTTAAATGCGGCAGCAGAAAATAGTAAAGTCTTTGCGAACAAATTACAAGAATTAAGAGAAAGAGGAATGTTCGTAAAGAATCTTGAAAATATCCAGGGTGATGAAAAAGACATAATTATTATTTCAACAACGTATGGCATAAAGCCAGATGGCAAATTTTCACAAAATTTCGCTCGCCTTAATAGAATTGAGGGTTACAAATTATTGAATGTGTTAATTACAAGAGCGAAAGATAAACTCTATGTATGTACTTCAATCCCACGAGAAAAATATCTTGCCTACCAAGAAGCTATAAAAAACGAAGGTAATAATAAAAAGGGAATACTCTATGCTTACTTAGCTTATGCGGAAGCAGTGTCAAATAATGAGTCTGATTCGGCCGAAAGCATATTGAAAACTTTAAAAGAACAAAGTTTTGAAAAACCACGCGTTGTTTCAAGCTCGGATGGCCTATCAGAATCACCCTTTGAAGAAGAAGTTAATGATCTACTAATTGATGAATTTGGGAAAGAAAATGTTGTTCAACAACATAAAATCGGTGGCTTTCGACTAGATTTTATCATTAAATCAAAAACAAAAGACATTGTACTGGAGTGTGACGGCAAAGCATATCATTCATCAGAAGAAGCCTATGCCTATGACATGTACAGACAAAAGGAGTTAGAAAACATGGGATTCATTGTTTACAGAATTTGGTCTACAAATTGGTTTCAAGATAAAGAAAGCGAGATGCAAAAATTGAAACGATTTGTTGAGACAGTACAATAGCTAAGATTAACCATAAATTATATGCAAGATATTAAATGCCCACATTGCGGAAAATTATTCAAAGTCGATGAAGCTGGATTTGCCGACATACTAAAGCAAGTCCGAGACCATCAGTTTGAAAAAGAACTACATGAACGCTTGGAATTGGCTGAAAACGATAAAACAAACGCTGTTAAACTCGCAGAATCAAACTTAAAAAATACATTTCAGGAAGAATTGGCAAAAAAGGATAAAGAATTAACAGAGTTAAGAGCCGAAAAAGATCGCAATCTTGCTGAAGAGTTAGGAAAGAAAGAAGCGGAGCTCGCTGAAATGAAATCAAAACTCGATAAAGCAGATGTTGAACAAAAACTCACAGTTGCAGAGGCAATTAAAAAGATTGAAAAAGAACGAGATGATCTAAACAACGATTTAAAAAACAAAGAAATTGAAAAACAATTACTCGAAAAATCTTTGCAAGAAAAATACGCCAATGAACTCAAAACTAGAGATGACATTATTAAAATGAAGGATGAAGCGATTGAGCGATACAAAGACATGAAGCTCAAACTAAGTACTAAAATGGTCGGTGAAACACTAGAGCAACATTGTGAAGTAGAGTTTAACAAATTACGTGCTACCGCTTTTCAAAACGCTTATTTTGAAAAAGACAATGACGCGAGCTCCGGCAATAAAGGAGATTATATTTATCGTGAAACTGATGGAGCAGGAAATGAAATTATTTCTATAATGTTTGAGATGAAAAATGAGGGAGATGAAACTGCTACCAAGAAAAAGAATGATGATTTCCTGCCTAAACTTGATAAAGATCGCACAGAAAAGAAGTGTGAATATGCAGTTCTTGTTTCACTTTTAGAAGCCGACAATGAGCTGTACAACACTGGTATTGTTGATGTTTCTCATAAATACCCAAAAATGTATGTAATCAGACCTCAATTTTTTATTCCAATTATTACACTCCTTAGAAATGCTGCTTTAAGCTCACTCAAATACAAAGCCGAGCTAGCATTGGTAAGAAATCAAAATATAGACATTACGAACTTTGAGGATAATATAAACAAATTCAAAGAAGGCTTTGCAAAAAACTACGAGCTTGCCAGCCGTAAATTTAAAACTGCGATTGATGAAATAGACAAGACCATTGACCATCTTCAAAAAACGAAAGATGCTTTGTTATCTTCGGAAAATAACTTACGTCTTGCCAATAACAAAGCAGAAGATTTAACTATAAAAAAATTAACACGAGGAAATCCAACAATGACAGCCAAATTTGAAGAACTTTCAGATAAGACTGAATAGTGGGTTTTCGGTCGGGGCAATTCACCCCTTTTGTTCCCCTCTTGCCCCTCCCTCAAACAGAAATAGGAGTTTTGGGCTTCGGGCATTCACCCCTAACCCCTCTGCCCTTCGCCCAAAACGGAAAAACAAAATCGGATCTTTCTTTTGTAAGAGCAATTTCTTTCAGAAATTAAAGGAAAACATGTACATCATATAACACGGCATATACGGCTACGCTCCTCGTACCTCGTCGCTTCGCCCATATTTGCCAGTGGTGGGCACTTCGTGCCATTATACCACTGGCAAACATCGTATATGCCGAAACGTTAGCCAACATCGCTTCGCTCGTTGGCTAATGTGCTGCGACTAGTGTCGCTGTTATCCTCGTCGCTACGCGACATCGTCTAACAGCAACTATACGAAATATACTTCAAAAAACTTCGTTTTTTTCGTATACTTCGTATAGTCGCAGCACATTGTCCGACATATTTTTCTGAAAATTTTTTGAGAAAAAGGAGTTGAAGGATTAAGATAAAAGAAGAAATTTTGATTTTTATTATTTTTAGGAGGGGAACAAAAGGTATTTTCACTTGTTTCGTCGCTCCACAAGTGAAAAATAATTTATAATTTATTTTTAAAAAAATATGAGTTTTGAAGGAAGTAATCCATCGCTAAAAGAAACTCAGGTTGATTCAAGCCAAACAGAATCACTAGAACCTAAAGTTATTCAAGAAATAGTTGATATGATTGGAGAAAAACCAAAAGAAAAAATAGCTGAAGATGTTGGCAAATCTTTCACTCCACCAACAGAATCAGAACCACTAGTTATCGAAGAATCAACAGATCCAGATGAATATTCATTGGAACAGTATAGAGCACAAGCAATAGAACAGATACTGGAAGCTATGCAAGCTCATCAGTTTGTTCATATTGACACTTTGTCCGGAAGTGGGATGTCTAGTTTTATTGTTCCAAAGATTTCAAATTCATATCTAGCAGAAGGACGGTTACCATCGATTACTGATTTAAGAGAAATTATTGACGAAAATGGCATTGAAACAATAATTTTAGACGAGCTCGGATGGAACTCAACTTTTTTGAATGATCCACAAAAATATGCTGATGAATTAAAAGCACTAGCTGAAAATTATCCAAAATTGAAATTTATCATAGCTGTTGGTAGAACAGAAAAAACAGCAATTCAACTAGATGCTATAGCTACATCAGTAGAGCCAGTTTCTATCAAAGTAGGTAGGAAAGCGTTTAATAATCGACAAGCAATAGAGTATATCCAAAATAAATGTCCGAACTTACAAGATTTAGATGATGAAACAAGAGGTATGTTACTAAGATACATTGTGGATAAAAAAGGAGAATTTGGTGATTTATTGCACTTTCGATGGATGAGAAAAGTAATTTCTGAGTTTGATTGGGTTTTTCCACATGACCATGAAGTTGGCGAAGAATATTCGGAAGATGAGTTACAACAAATACGAGATGATCTTACTGAACAAGGAGTTTTGGCTCAAAAAATTCACCCCTAACCCCTCTTTTTTGAGCCAAAAAATGGAAAAAATCAAAATTTCAAAAAATAAAAATCCTTCAACAGATATGGATAAAAATTTTCAGAAAAATACGCTAAAGCCACGTTGCACTCTCCCCTTCGACTCCTTTCAGTCGCTCAGGGTCGGGTCGGACAACACAGTATATGCGGTTCGAGTCTTGCGGGCTCTCACTCATATTCCGCTACAAATTTTAAATGTTAAAATATTGATGTAGCGAAACATCGCATATTCTGGAACGTTAGGCGAAATTTGATTCAGAAACAGAAACTTTTATGAACATAATCGAAATATTTAAAAATGTCCGTGATATGCCTTATAGAATTCCTCTTGCTTTGGGCGAGAAGGATGTCTGTTGTAGCGGTAAGCATAAATTACTTAAAAACCTGTTTGAGAAACAAGGCTTGGAGGTTAGATATCGTGTCTGCACTTTTTTGTGGAGTTCAATTGATTTGCCTGGTGAAGTTTCAAAAGTTCCTCACCATGATTTAAGTTCACATGTGTGGCTTGAAGTATTGATTGATGGCAAGTGGGTCATTGTTGATGCGACGTGGGATATTGGCGTTAAAAATATACTTCATGTCAATGAATGGGACGGCAAATCAAACACTGAGCCAGCCGTAAAACCAATCAAAGTATTTAGCCCACAAAAAAGTACAGACATCATGAACAACGAGAGTGATGAAGATACACTGAATGATCTTAAAATAAACGGGGAATTCTATAAGGCATTCAATGTTTGGCTCGAAGAACAACGCATCTCTATAACTGAATAAAACATCGCACAACACGGCATATCTGGTTCAGAAATTTTGCACTATAATAAAGCTAAGGAATGCATGATTTCTTCACCCAAATTGGCCTTCGGCCAACTTCAGGTATTTGCGGAACATTGAGCGAAATGGTCCACTCAATAATTTTATAAATTTAAGTATTTCTAAACACTTTTTATGAAAGAAATAATAATCCCATTAAGTCGAGAGAAAATTACACTTGTATTTTTAGGGTCATTAGGGTTTGTTGCTTTATCATTTTGGTTATTTCAAATTTCTGAAAATCAAACTAGATATGACCAAATGTTTGTGAAGGTTGTTTCTGTTATAGGGATCGTAATTTTTGGTCTTTGTGGTATTTATGCTTTTACTAAGTTTTTTGATAAAAAACCGGGATTAGTAATTAACGATGAAGGAATTATTGATAACTCTAGCGCAGTGTGCGTTGGTTTAATCAAATGGGAAAATATAACTAACGTAAGTATAGCTGATATATATGGTCAAAAAATACTAACGATTGATGTCAACAATGCTGATGAAATAGTTTCGAAGCAACAAGGATTTAAGAAGTTACTCTTGAATTTGAATAAATATTATTTAAATTCTCCAATACATATTTCTTCCAATGCTTTAAAGTGTAACTTTAAAGATTTATATAATATACTTAAAGAACAATTATCAGCTCGCCACATCGCCTAAAAGCGTGTATGAGTTTCAAAAAAAGTGCGTTTTAATAACTTTCAAGGTTGCACTTTTTCTTTCACCCAAATTTCGCCTTCCACTATTACTAAAAAATAAGGAAGTCGTCAAAACTTCTTGTACATTCGATCGTTAACCATCATCGCTTTTCTCGTTGGCTAGTCTGTTGAAACTAGTTTCGCTGTTATCCTCGTCGCTACGAGTCATCGTCTAACAGCAACTATACGAAATATACTTCAACAAACTTCGATTTTTTTTATACTTCGTATAGTCGCAGCACGATATTTAAAATAACTGAAATTTAATTTTTAAATACAAGTATGAAAATAACAATTGTTGTAATGAGCATATTTTTGTTTTTCTTGGGAACAATGGTTGTTTCTCAATTGATAGGAATATCATGGAATAATGAAAAACTTTTTACATCCTGTCAGTCGAATGAAATTAATTACGAGTCCTATGACCCTTATTGTGTTTCGATAATTAGGCAACGTCAGACATTAAACTCTAGGTATTATATCTGGGTGGCGACACAAATTGAACCAAGTTATGGTTATGCAATAAATTACCCAAATCCTGATATTGTCAGCGACTATGAATTCCAAGATGTAAAAATTAACTGGACAAACGAAGGCATTGAAGTGGAAACATATTTAAACACAAAAATATTTCTTCCCAAGGAAAACTTTATTGGAGTAAGATAAACTTCAGATACATGCAAACTTTGTCAGACATATTTTTCTGAAAATTTTTGCAAGAAGAATGTTAAAAGATCACAATAGAGGAAGAAATTTTGATTTTTGTCATCCAATCAACTCATTCAGAGTAATGGATATCTTTCGTGCTAAAATTACACCTAATAGCAGATATCACATATGCTAAATATCGTGAAAAATGTAGCTAAAATAATTTTCAATTTTTCTTCTTATGCATTTTTGATTCTTCATGATTCTCCTCTGGCTATCTGTTCTCCTTTTTACACCAAAGCTAGAACAAGATGTTTTAATAATTTGCCTATTTATCCAAAATGAAGAAAAATCTCGTTTGGAAAAACTTTTATCTAGAAATGAGAATTAAGCTTTTATAACATTCCAGAAAATAATATGAATAAATTTTTGATGATTGAAAAAGCATCCAGTCATAAATGGTGATAAAACAGACAAGTTGTTGACACATCATAAAAAGTTGAGTGAAGATGAAATTTTTAGAAATGATAATTATTATAAATATTACTTATAAAATTATGAAAAATAACAACTTAAGAGTAAAATAGATCTGTGCAAAATTTTCAGCACTCAATCACATCAGATCAGCGTGCCACAATTTCTTCATTAAAAAGTCTGATTAGAAAGCCAGAGCATTCTATGACTATCAAAAACATAATTCAACAACTTGAAGAAGAAATTAAATCTCTTTTTCTTCACGAAAGCAGTGGCCATGACATCCATCATTTGAAGCGAACCTTAAACATTGCTCTCACAATACAAAAAAAAGAGGGAGGGGATAAATTAATTATTGCCGTTTCTGCATTTCTTCATGACATTCACAGAATAATCCAAAAGGAATCAGGAAAGTTTTGCTCTCCAAAAGATTCTCTGCAAAAAGTTAAACAAATTCTTGATATCACTAATTTAACTGAAAAACAAAAAAAATCAGTTCTTCACTGCATTGAATATCATGAAGAATATGATTTTTCAGAAAACGGAAAAAGTGTAAATGATCTTGAAACATTAATTCTACAAGATGCAGACAACTTGGATGCCATTGGAGCAATTGGAATTGGAAGAACTTTTTCATTTGGAGGAGTAGCCAAAATAGCTATGTGGAATCCAGAAATACCTTTTGTTAGGAACACTTTTGACGAATCTGAAAATGACCCATCAACAATTCATCATTTCTATAGCAAACTCTTGAAGTTAAAGGGCAATATGAATACAGAAACCGCAAAAAACATGGCTAACCAAAGACATGCATTTATGGAATTGTTTCTTCAACAATTTTTTGATGAATGGAATGGGAAGAAATGATGTAAGTTAGCATTATTTTATTTTTTTAAATACAACCTGCTTTTTCATGTATGAAACTACTCTTAACATCCAGCGGGTTAACAAATAACTCTATTGCTAGAGCATTATTTGAATTGACCGGCAAACGCCCGCAAAATACTACTGTTACGTATATTCCAACCGCTAGTAATGTTGAGCCGGGCGATAAAGATTGGCTCATTACCGATCTAATGAATTTGAAAAAGCAAAATTTCAAATCCATAGAAATTACCGATATTTCGGCAGTTGATGCAAAAATTTGGAAACCAAGTTTGGAGAGAGCTGATGTTTTGTTTTTTGAAGGAGGTAACACGTATCATCTCATGAGATGGCTAAATAAATCCGGTTTATCTGAAATGTTGCCGGATTTATTGAAAAATAAAGTCTATGTTGGTGTTTCTGCGGGAAGTATGGTTACCAACCCCGACTTGTCATTAAAATTATCACAAGTAATTTATGAAGAAGACATGCTTGAAACTGATGAATTGAAAGGTTTACACTTTGTAGATTTTTACTTCCTTCCACATTTAAACTCAAAATATTTTCGAAAAATGAGAAGGGAAAACATTGAAAAATTTGGCAACAATATATCCAGGCCAATTTATGCCCTTGACGATAACTGTGCTTTAAAAATTGTTGATGATGAAATTGAAGTGATTAGTGAAGGCGAGTGGTTTGTAACTAAAAAATAATCCATCCAAACAGTTTGTGAACATCTTTCTCCCGTTATTGACACAGCCCAATAATGTGTTTATTCTGATATTAGTACTATTTTTTAGATAGTTATTTCTTTTATGTTTACTGTTTTGCCCTCACTTCAAACCCTAAAAAGTAAAAACAGTCACTCATTTTTATCAATTTCCCGATTACTTCTCACTTTTGTAGTGGCGTTTTTTAGTTTGTTTGTTGCGCCTCAAGTAATGGCCGCTGATCCGGCAGTGACGGTTACTCAACCGGCTACAACCTATTACTTAGGCCAAGAATTTTACACCGATTTAATCTTAACCACTAATGGTTCACAACATTCATCTTCAACAATTAATGTATCTTTTGACCCAAGCCTGGTAGAGTTTGTCGCATTTGAAAAAAGAGAAGTGTACTTCAATTACTTTAACGAAGTTATAGATAATGAAGCCGGAACAGCTCAAATTACCGGATCATATTTTGGAAATTCATATACCACTGGGGGAACCTTGGTGCGTGCCAAATTCAAAGCTTTGGCTGTTGGAAGTTCGGCGGTGGATTTTTCCGGCTCTCAACTTCTTAACTCCACTTCTCAATCTTACTCCGTAACGTATCCAACCGCTTCATTTACTTTGGCATCGCCCTTAGCAAATGCCACTTTATCCCTTCAAACTGAATATGATAATTGGGCATTAAACGATTCACAATGGGTGGATTTAATGGTTAATTCTCAAGGCAACCAAGTGGCTGGAGTCGATGTGGTTTTGAGTTACGATCCTACTGTTTTGCAGTACCAAACATCTCAATGGGATAGTCTTTTTGCCAATCAACCTTCCTTCACCGTAGATCAACAAGCGGGGAAAATTTATATTTCAGGAGTGGCTAATCAAGGTGCTCCCTTCAATGGAGTAGGGAGAATGGCCAGGTTGCAATTTTTGGTTCTTCAGGAGGCAGTGACCAATGTTTCGTTTGATTGGGAGTTGGGTAGTACTTTGGATAGCAACATTGTCAGCTATACCCAAACCAACACTGATTTGCTGACCACTCAACCGGAAAGCTTGACTATCACTATAGGAGAAGGAGCAACATTGAATTTTGCTTTTACGCTGAAGGATTTTGTGGGAGATTACGCCACTGTAGGCGGTTCAATCTCGGTGGGTTCGGTGGTGAAGAATTTTGCCAATACCCTTGGAGGTGTGGTCAGCGAGCTCTTTTTGGGTACCTTAAATTATGGAGCCACCTATGCAACAACCCTACATGTGCCGGGCTATTTAAAAGTTCAACAAAGTTTGCCTTTGAACATTGGTCTTAATCCGGAATCAGGTAATCTGGCTTTTGGTGAGCTCACTCCGGGTGATGTTAATGGTGATAACGTCATTAACACCTTTGATTTGAGTAGCATTTTCAGTAGTTGGAATAGTCAATTCACTACCAAACAAGCGCCGGATTTGAATGGAGATGGTCGAGTTAATTCATTTGACGTAGGTATTTTGTACACCTACTTTAATGAATCGAGTATTTTTTGATAAATTTTGATCTGGAAGTGATTGAAGGTTGCGAAAAAGCTAATATATGAACTCAATTATTCTGAGAATTTCAACACTCATAGCCTATGTTGTCATGGTTTTTTCAAATTATTTGGCAGTCTCTTTACCTTTGGCGGGCAGAGATACCGGAGCCATTTCCGACAGTTACGCCAATCTTTTCGCTCCGGCCGGATACGCTTTTTCCATTTGGGGTGTAATTTATACGCTTTTGGCTGTTTATGTGTTTTTTCAATTTTCGCAAAAAAAGGACAAATTATTAGCTACAATCAATAAAATTTTTATCATTAATGCCTTCCTTAACGCCGGTTGGATATTTGCTTGGCATTACGACTTCATTTGGTTGTCTTTATTGATTATGATTGCTCTACTCATTACTTTGATCAAAATAGCGGACATTTTTCGCACAAATAAGCTCAACACAAAACAGCGTTGGTTAGCCCACTTGCCATTTAATGTCTATTTTGGTTGGATCACAGTCGCCACAATTGCCAACGCTACCATTTTTTTGGTTTCACTGGGCTGGAATGGTTTTGGTTTGCCCGAAGCTTTTTGGACAGTTGTTGTCTTATTAGTTGGTGCTCTCATTGGTTCAATGCGACTGCTGAAGGATAGATTTTTCCCCTATGGCTTAGTGTTAATTTGGGCTTATGGAGCCATTTTGGCCAAGCATCTTTCGACCAATGGTTTTGCCGGTCAATATCCAAGCGTAATTGCTACGGTGATTCTTTGCTTATTGGTGTTTGTAGCAGTCACCGGGTGGGTAACTGTGAAAAATGAGCGTTGAAAAATTTTCAAAATTTTTTTAAACGAGATCAGCAAATGAATTAGACTTGTCGCACAATAACAAAACGGTTCCTTTGTCTATCTTTTGGCCATTTTCTGTGTTGCTTGCTCCATCAAGTAGCGCAGGCTACTATCAGTCGCAAGCGCCTTAAAAATGAGCAAAAATCAGTTTAAGTAACCAAAATGGTTGCTATTTGTAGTTATTTCCGTCGATTCCACA
>CAZTME010000018.1:0-16776 GCA_964614795.1 uncultured Pseudomonadales bacterium
ATGGAGTGGTGAATCAACTGGACTATAACTTAGTGGTTATTTCTCTTTACACCAATAACTGTAACTACACCGTACCTAAGAGAAGTAATAACTGTACGGTTACTATTGGAGATTTGAATAGGCTGGTGGGGGTGATGAGGAGAGGTAATTGAGGGGTTCCAAGAGACTAGTGTGGGTTACCAAGTCTGTGGGGTGAATTAATTAGGTTGGTGGGGGTGGTGAGGAGGTAATAATGTGTTGAAATGGATTGGTGAGGTGATACAAATGATAAACTGGTGCATAATATGAAAAACTGATTAAACATAGAGACAGTAATAATACCTAGATATTGGTTTAGAAAATTGGGACTAGACAGTGACTATATTCTATATGAAAAGAAACTTAATTTTGATTATATTGTCTTATGTTGTTTTTTTTCTAATTATTTCAGTTGTTTTTTTCAATTCAATTACCAATTCTGGAGAAACAATTGCATCGCATATTCATTTTAATCAAGTAAAAGCAGAATCCATTTCAACATTGAATCAACGACTGCAATCACCAAACCAAATTAACGGCAAACCAGTGTTGCGAATTGTGAATTTTAATCCCGGAGGGGGTAGCGCAACAAACAGGGAGCAAAGAGAGCGCTCATGGCAACAATTTGCACAATATCTCGTTGAGCAACAAGCTGAAATCATACTTATTCAAGAACCTGGCAAAGCAGAGTTGGCAACGATAAGAAGAATCATGGAACCTCATTTTCCCTATTCGCGCTGGATTCACTATCCGAGTGGAATCAATGATCCAAATGAAATACCAAGAGGTGGAGAACTCAATCCAATTTTTAGCAAATATCCTTTTGTTGAGGGCACACAACAGGAATGGAAGATCAGTCCGTCTGATAAAGAACGGGATAGAAATCGAATTGCTTTATCTGTCGAAGTAAGAACCCCTTACGGAGATGTTCGCCTTGTTAATTTACACACGCACGGAGACACGCAGTGCGCAGATGCATATCAAGCACTCTTGCCCATCACCAACTCTGCAAGTCCATTATTTAATAGTCCAGAAAAGCCATTCATTATTGCTGGAGACTTCAATATTGCTCTGAAACAAGTTAAGCCTGCATATGATCCTGCAAGAAGAAATACCGGAGCTCTTCTTTCGAGAGGAGTATGTGATTTTAAATACAGTAAAAAATATGTTAATGTTGACGACCTTGAAAAACTTATCAGGGAAAACTATAAAGCTTACTGTCTGGACGAAGGCAGATGTAGAAATGTTGGAACTATTGAAATGATATGGACACTTAACAATAACCCGATTGAAATTTATCAAATGTGGTGGGGTGACGATATTTATAGACACATTTTTGATGATGCCAATAAGCACCCTGTTGTTTTTGCCGACATTGGAAATCCTTCATGGACGATTGCAACTCCTCCACCTCCCACATCTCTTCCTCCCCCCACCAATCTTACTCAACAATGTGGAAGTGTAGCTAGTGCAGATAAGATGAACTCACAGTTTTCTTGGTCTCAAGTTAATGGTGCGGAAAGATATGTATTAAGAATTAATAAAAGAAATACTTGCACTAATGATGCAGGTGCATCTGTAGAATGGTTTTGTCCGGAAACAGATGGTAGAGGTGATGTTTGGCAGTTTGTTCCGGCTGGCAATTGTTCTTCAGGAACATGTAACTACACTCATCCTCTTTTAGCTAATACTGATTATTCAGATTGGAGTGTTCAAGCTGTAAGACCTGGTGGTACTGGTCAACTTTCTGAAGGTGGTCAAAGTCCACAACAAACTGGTTTTCGCTGTGTGCTACCAAGTCCTTCTCCTTCTCCAACTCTTCCTCCTCAACCCATAGAAGGAGATTTGAATAATGATGGAGTGGTTAATCAAACAGATTACAACTTAATGGTCACCAATCTTTACACCAATAACTGTGCCTTTACTGTTCCAAGAAGAACTTCTGCTTGTGAAGTGAATATTGGGGATTTGAATAGGCTCATAAGATTGATGAGAAGGTAATGGCGAGTCTATAATAATCGAAAATGTGTTTTATTTGCCAAGATAAGGTATAATATTCATCCAACAATGAAAAAAATAATTTCCCTACTTTTACTTCAAAGCATTTGTTTAATTATTTTTTCTTCTCAAGCATTGGCGCAACAAGTTACTTATCCAATTTCTCCCACCGGACCTTTGCCAACCAATGAAGGTCTATACTTGTGGTCTAATGGTGGCCCAACAGCTGCTTTTAGCAATGAGAATCTTAAAACGACGGCTGTTTGTAATGGCATTCATTGTTGGGAATGGAATCAAGTTGAAAAACGTTGG
The DNA here is from genome assembly GCA_964614795.1 of uncultured Pseudomonadales bacterium. GTDB lineage: Bacteria > Patescibacteriota > Microgenomatia > UBA1400 > PJMF01 > CAZTME01. Next base: position 2,329 of record CAZTME010000018.1, read on the forward strand.
ATGCGTGATAGAACTGCCATTCGTCTTTCAACCAGTGCTTCTTTTTTGCAACCGGCTCCGGGCAATATTTTGCCATGGAGCGGAATCGGTCTTACAGCGGGTTGGGAGAATTATGATTTGAAAGTAATGTCGCTTAATAATCAATCTTTTATTTGGGTGTGGTCTGCTAATCCTTCACCCAACGGTCAATGGCAAAATAATAACAGACCATATAATTTGGCAACCTCCGATCCCTGGAAAAATGCAAAAAATTCTCCGGAAGGACTAAAGCCTTGGTCAAATGCCGGTGTTACTTCCGCTTTCACCAATAAGGCTACTAGTCGTGAATATGTTTGTCAAAATAAATATTGCTGGGTTATCAATAGTAAAGAAGCCAAATGGCTTAATGACGGCAATCCAATTGATTTGTCTGCAACTATACGAGTTCAACCTGCCAGTGATGGCACTTTGCCTTGGTCTCCATTATTAGCCGGTGGCGGCACCGGCCCAACCGTTGGTTGGACCAATCAACATGACAATCAAGTTACTATTTGCAATGGCGTTTGGTGTTGGTCTTTTCGTATGAATGCAACAGATGCCATAGATCTCTCAAACGTAACATGGCTTAACAATGGTCAACCCACCAATCTGTGTCGTTCATGGACAACGAATGCAACTAATTGTCCGGGATCAACTCCCTCACCCACGCCAAGTCCCACCCCTCTTCCCGCTCCCACCAATCTCACTCAACAATGTGGAGGTGTAGCTGGTGCAGATAAGATGAACTCACAGTTTTCTTGGTCTCAAGTTAATGGTGCGGAAAGATATGTATTAAGAATTAATAAAAGAAATACTTGCACTAATGATGCAGGTGCATCTGTAGAATGGTTTTGTCCGGAAACAGATGGTAGAGGTGATGTTTGGCAGTTTGTTCCGGCTGGCAATTGTTCTTCAGGAACATGTAACTACACTCATCCTCTTTTAGCTAATACTGATTATTCAGATTGGAGTGTTCAAGCTGTAAGACCTGGTGGTACTGGTCAACTTTCTGAAGGTGGTCAAAGTCCACAACAAACTGGTTTTCGCTGTGTGCTACCAAGTCCTTCTCCTTCTCCAACTCTTCCTCCTCAACCCATAGAAGGAGATTTGAATAATGATGGAGTGGTTAATCAAACAGATTACAACTTAATGGTCACCAATCTTTACACCAATAACTGTGCCTTTACTGTTCCAAGAAGAACTTCTGCTTGTGAAGTGAATATTGGGGATTTGAATAGGCTAATTACGATAATTAGGAAATAAAACAAAATTAGACTTGTTGAAGATAACAAACAGATCACTTTGACTGAGTGATGAATCTTGTTCTTATTGTGTGATAAATCTACTAATGAGTGTGACTCAAAAGGACATCAAATGATCACTTTTAATATTGGGGATGTTCTTGGAGATTTTGACTTCCAATTTTCAGTTTGTAATTTGATTTTCAAATAGTGAGCCGGGAGGGACTCGAACCCCCGACCGGTGAGGTATAAGCTCACAGCTCTAACCAACTGAGCTACCGGCTCATAATTATGTAATTAGTCTTACCAATCTTTCAAGCTGATTATACTCGATTTTTCACTCAAGAACAGAGTGAGGCAAAGTTGTTTGATTCCTGATATACTGAATCGCACGAAAAAAAATTATGAAGAAAGTGATAAAGAAAATCATCAATTGAGTAAAGGATCACTGGATCTGGTTGTTAATATTGACTTTGATTCTTGGTGGTATAGGTTGGTGGCAATGGTCAAAATTAAATCCTCCGGATGAAATTGTAGAAATTATCAATCCGCAACGTAAAAACTTTTCTTCATACTTGGAAGTCTCCGGCAATGTTAAAGCCAAAGAAGTGGCTCGTTTAAGATTTTTAACAGGTGGAAAAATCGTGTATTTAAGTGCCAAACAAGGAGATCAAGTAAAAAAATTTCAAACCATTGCCTCACTGGATAAAGCTTCACTACAGAAGCAACTTGAACAAAATTTGATAGCCTATGAAAAACAACGCTACGATTTTGAACAATTTATAGATGATAACATCCAAGACAAAGCATTGAATGATCGAGTTGAAAGAAATGCCAGAAAGAATCAATTATCCTTGGAAAATTCTGTTCTTTCAGTGGAAATTCAAGACATTGTGGTAAAAAATAGTTATTTAACTGCCCCTTTTGCCGGAATTCTCACATCTTCTCCAACCAACGTTGCGGGCGTTCAAGTCAGTGGCGCCGATTACTTTGAAATTGTCAATCCCGTCACACTGTATTTTTCGGCTTTCATTGAAGAAACTGATATTGCAAAAGTAAAAGTCGGCCAAAATGTCAGAGTGAATTTAGATGCTTTCACTAATGAAAGCTTTGAATCTCAAATAGAATCAATTAGTTATCAAAGTGTTGAATCATCTTCTGGCACTCAATTTGAAATCGGTATTCCCATACCGGAAATCTGGAGGGATCGATTAAGATTGGGCCTAAACGGCGATGCTCAAATTCTTTTGGAGAGTGTTGACAATGCTTTGGTAATTCCCATTTCTTCAACCATTTTCCGTGACGGAAAAACCTATGTTTCTATTCATAAAGATGATGGCAATACTGAAGAAAAAGAGATTGAACTCGGCATTGAATCAGAAGATGAAGTTGTAGTTATTGAAGGCATTGATGAAAATGATCGAATCGTCTTGCCGAAATGAGTTTGAATCATGCTACTTTCACTTAAAAAAGTCTCAAAAAAATATAGAATTGGCGACTCAATTATTGAAGCACTCAAATCCGTTAGTGTTGATATAAAAGAAAATGAGTTTGTTGCCATAATGGGTCCTTCAGGATCTGGAAAATCAACTTTTTTGCAAATTGCCAGCATGCTAGCCAGCGCCAGTTCGGGACAAATTATTTTAAAAGATTCAGATGTGACTCAATATAATGAATCAACTAGGGCCAGATTAAGAAACAAAGAAATAGGTTTTATTTTTCAGCAATTTAATTTGTTAGCAAGAACCAGCGCTCTGGATAATGTGGCTCTTCCATTAATTTACGCGGGATTACCTAAAAAAAAGCGAATTCAAAAAGCTAAAGAAATGTTAGACAAGGTTGGTTTAATTGAGCGCTTAAATAACACACCGGCCCAACTTTCCGGAGGACAACAACAAAGAGTGGCTATTGCTCGAGCTTTAGTCAATGATCCAAGTATTATTTTTGCGGATGAGCCAACCGGCAACTTGGATTCAAAATCCGGAGAAGATATCAAACGCATATTAAAAGATCTTCATAAAGAGGGAAAAACCATTATTTTGGTTACTCACGATGATGATGTAGCAAAAATAGCAGATAGATTAATTCACTTCAAAGATGGAGAAATAATTAGCGACAAACCAATATCAAAAAAACTAATTAACTAAAAAACAGATATGATTTCAGATACAATTTTAATCGCTTTTAAAGCAATTATTGCTAACAAATTACGCTCTTTTTTAACTATGTTGGGTGTAATTATCGGTGTAAGTTCGGTAGTTTTATTAACAGCAATTGGCAACGGTTTGCAAATTTACGTTTCTCAACAATTTAATGAATTAGGAGCTAATACTCTATTAATTTTTCCAGGGAGCGTTTTTGGAGAGGGAGGCGGATTTTCCAGCGAAAGACAAGTCTCCGGCATTGCTAACAGCACTCTTAGATACAAAGATGTTCAAGCTTTAGAAAGAATGAGAGAAGACGTAATTGGTGTGGCTCCACTTACTATGCAAACAGCCGAACTAAAATTTCAAGGAAACAAAAAATCCACATCTGTGATGGGTACAACGGCAAATTATCCGGATGTGTACAACACACCCACAGATAAAGGCAGATTTTTTTCAGAACTGGAAAATAACAGCGCTCAGAGAGTGGTGGTTTTGGGTAGTGAAATTGCACAAGAATTATTTGGTGGCGTAGATCCAATTGGCAAAAAAATCACCATTGGAAGCACCAGATTTTCTGTTGTTGGTGTTGCTAAAGAAAAAGGAGGAGGTTTCGGCGGACCATCATTCGATACTTTTGTGTATATTCCAATCAAGACTTATGAAAAGACTTTCAATAATGAAAGAATAGTACGCATCATTGTCAAAGCCACTTCAACAGACAATTTAGAAAAACATATTGCAAATATTGAAAAAAATATGAGTGAAAGACATGATGAAGAAGATTTTTCCGTGGTTGATCAATCAGAAATTCTTAACACGATTAATCAAATTTTAAGTGTGCTGACACTTGGTTTAGGTGGTATTGCCAGTATTTCTTTGGTGGTGGGAGGTATTGGGATTATGAATATTATGTTAGTTTCAGTGACTGAAAGAACTAGAGAAATTGGCTTGCGTAAAGCATTAGGGGCAACGCCAAACTTGATCTTACTGCAATTTTTAATTGAAGCGGCTGTACTTTCATTAATTGGTGGCTTACTTGGTTTATTAATAGCCTATTTGGGTACACAGGCAATGCAACAATTTGTGCCCGCCGCCGTTACTCTTGAAGCGGTGATGCTTGCTTTTGGCGTTTCTTTATTGGTAGGTTTGATTTTCGGCGCGGCGCCTGCGCGCCGCGCCGCCAATCTTTCACCAATAGAAGCACTTAGATATGAATAACTATTTTAATAACACTCTCTAAACCAAATGAAAAAGCCGACTAAAAAAATGTCATATCGTTTTTTGATTACTACATCAATTACTCAACAAAAACATCCTTCACCACAAATTTTCCACACAAAAAATATTTTACGCTAACGCTAACAAGCCTATTGAATTATTCTACTTATTCCTTCAAAATGAAATATTATTTGACTATTCAAAAAAAACTCAAATAAATTTATTGCACAATAAGAACATTGGCTAATTGATTGGCTTCGGCTATATGAATGAAAATTTTATTTCACAATCAGCAAATTCAGATGGGCAATTTGCAATGGAAAGCTCCAATTCTTCTCTTCAGCAATCAAAAAGCTCAAAATCTTCCGCAAAAAAAACTACTTTATTATTATCGGCTTTAGCCATTTCTCAATTTTTGATTCTATCTATTTTAATTTCTTTAGTCGTAGTCGGACTCAACCAAGACACTCGCAACAAAGCAAGCGAGTCTTTAATGATCGGAGAAACACAAGATTACATTGTCAAATTTAAATCAGAGAAGCAAGCTTCTACAGAAATTCGAGAATTAAAAACAGAGTTTCAAGTTGAAAATTCCAGATTAAGAACAAGTGGTATTACTCAAACTCCAAGCATAAAAGAGGTGCCCGCCGATCCCAATATTGCACTTTTAAGAGTTCCGGAAAACGAGTCAGAGCTTGTTTTGGAAAATCTTGCTCAAAGAGAAAATATCGAGTACATTGAACCTGTCGTAAAAAGGGTGTTGTTTGCTCCTCCCAATGATTCTTACTACTCAATGGGCGGTGGGGGAATTCAAGGTCCGCTTTGGCATTTGGATTTAATGCGCATTCATCAAGCTTGGGATGTGGTAGGAGGTCAAGGCGCTTCATCAATAAAAGTCGCTGTTATTGACAGTGGTGTCCTTGGCTCAACAATTTCTTCAGATAAAAATTACATTTCTCGATTTTATGGATCCATTTTATCTCCATTACCCGAGTTTTCCGCTACAAAATTTTCCGATCCTGCAGAAGTTGCTTGTGATTCTCAAAGGAGACCTGCCATTGTTGAGGGATGGAGCATCAATTCTGCTCACGGCTCTCACGTCACCGCCAGCATTGCTCAAATGACCAACAATAATTCTCACTCTGCGGGAGTTGCCTCCAATGTTGTTATCATTCCAATTAATGTTTTTACACCTTCTTGTGGCGGTCCAACCAGTTTGAGCACAGCGTTGGCCATTGATTATGCCGTGGCTAAAGGAGCGAAAGTAATTAATATGAGTTTGGGCATTCCCGCTTGTCAATCTGCCGGGGAATATTGGCCGGATTGTAATTTAACTCCATTTGATCAACTATATTCTCAATATGAAAGAGAAGCTGTTAAGCGAGCTGTTGAAGCCGGGGTCACGATAGTGGTTGCTGCTGGTAATGATGGCACCATTTCAAGAAGTGGCAGGCACGATTCATCCACTCTTTCTTCTCCGGGAAACTTTCCGGAAGTAATTACGGTTGGAGCGGTGCGGGCGGATCAAAGAAGAGCCGCTTATTCCAGTTTTAAGCCTTTTTCTTCCAATTCTGCTTCACCTCCCATTGTTGACCGAGGTCTAGATATTTCTGCAGCCGGTGGACAAGTATATCCGGATGAAATTTTCTATGGAGATAAAAATGCATTTCCTCTGTTAGATCAAAATAATGATGGTGTTCCCGACGGAATTATTCAAGCAACAATTAAAAACAAAACTAAAGAGCAAACAGAAATAAAGATTGATGAATAATATGTGGATAGAAACGGGAAAAGATGGTATTGCGTCAAGCCCATTACCAATGAAATTTACACCACTGAGTGTGGGTCTTATCAGGGCACATCGATGGCCGCTCCCTTAGTTTCCGGAGTGGTTGCTCTCATGTTGTCTGTCAATTCAAATTTAAGACCTGAAGAAATTAAAAATATTTTGAAGGAAACTGCTTTTAATAATTTTGCCGATTATCAACTCGATCCCTCAAGATACGGAGCCGGTATTGTCAATGCAGAAGAAGCGGTGAAAGTTGCCAAAGCCAGAGCCAATCCCACCTCACCCACCCCGGAGCCGACTCCTTCGCCTTCGCCAGATCCGACACCAAGTCCCACTCCTTCCCCGTCACCTTCGCCTTCGCCAGATCCGACCCCAACTCCTACCCCGGAGCCAACTCCTTCTCCAACTCCGCAGCCCACTCCTTCACTTTCGCCACAACCAACCCCAAGCCCATCTCCAACTCCCACCCCGGAGCCAACTCCATCTCCTTCGCCAAGTCCAACCCCAACTCCCACTTCAACACCACAACAACCAAATTTACCAGGAGATATAAATTTGGATGGCATAGTTAATTCAATTGACTACTCCATTTTGCTGGATAATTATTTGCGAACAGATTTTAAGACAGAGGCAGACATCAACAAAGACGGGGTCGTTAATTCCATTGATTACTCTATTTTGCTGGATAACTATTTAAGGAGTGGATCATGAACGTTAAAAATATTTTATTGATAATGATTAATTTGCTTTTCATCTTTTCTATCTTCTTGGTGATCATGACGCAAAAAAATATACTCTTTACTTGGTTACCTAATGCTGAGGAAGTAGTCACTAATGAACCAATTATGACGGAAAACGGTAACATTGATGTTCCCACTCAATTCATGACAACCAATGAAGTAAAAAGTGACTTGACTGCAGAAATTTCTTCGACGAAAAGCGAGGTTAAAGTTGGTGAATTGGTGCCAGTGATGATAAAGTTATTTGTGAGTGAAGATGTTAGTGTGGATGCGGCTGATTTGGTAATTATTTACGATCAATTATTTTTTACCTATGAAAGTTGGGAGTTGGAAAACTCTAATTTTTCTGTATTGCATGTGAACGATGAAGTACCCGGTGTCGTGAAATTATCAATTGGCAAAAATCCTTCCGCATTCAATGACAACATCGAAACTCAAAACCTCCAAATCAATCTGACCTTCAAAGCGATAAAACCAACGGAAAGGCCAAGTTTTATCTCCTTAGATAGTTCAACGACCATAGCAGGTGGCGGTCAAAAACTTAATCCTCAATCAAATAGCGCCATCTTCACGATTAAAAAATAATTATTATGAAAAAAAAGATGTGGTTGATTTTTGCTGGTGTTTTTTCTTTGGTCGTGTTGGTGATTGGTGGCTTGGTGGCTCTAATTTTGGCTGGACAGCAACAAAGCATTGATCCCAGCGCCGCGCCGGATACCACTTTGTCAATGAATGCCCAACCGGCAAATATCAAAATTGATGAAGAAAGTACTATTAAAATAATGATGAATACCGGCGCCAATCAAGTTAGAGGTGTGGATTTACTCATTTCTTTTCCCGCCAACTTAGTGGAAGTGGTAGATGTTCAAAAATCTACTGAAGTTCCTCAAGCTAGTGAACAGGTAAGGCAAATTGATCAATCGGGAGGAAAAATCACATTTTCATTATTAGTGCCTCAAGGACAAACTCCAATTTCCGGTTCAAGATGGATAGCGACTTTGAAAGTGAAAGGCAAAGCCGTTGGATCGGCAGAGTTAAATTTTGCCAGTGGCACAGCCGTTGGTGCCTCCGGTGAAAACGTCAACTCGCTTGTCTCATCAACCGGCACAATTATTGTTATTGTAGCTAAGGAAAATCCACCTCCACCTGTCAATCCCACTCCCACTCCCCCCAATCCAACACCCACACCAACTCCAAATCCACCAAGTAGTGACTCTGGAGGTAATTCCAATAGTCTTCAGGGTAGTTTTTCTCAAAATTGCGGTAATTCCACCGCCGAAGTTTCCCTTGTTTACAAAGACGGCAGTGGCAATCCCAAAAATGCTCAATCTATTACTGTCAATTTTGACAATCAAGAAAAAAAAGTTTTAACCAACGAAGCAGGCAAAACTTATGTGGTTTTTCCTTTACCCAAAGAAGGTTCGTATCTTGTGAAAATGCAACCTCAAAATGATCAAGCTCAACAATTTACGGCTCAAGTTACTGCTTGCGCGGTTTCACAAAGAAATCTTGATGCCGGCAGTTCCGGGACTCAACAGCAGACTGGAACTAATCCACAAACGACCACTCAACAACCTGCAACTCAGCCGGCGACTCAAAATCAAAAAACTCTTGAGAACAATCAACCGATAGCCTCCCAATCCGCCACCTTGCCTCAGGCGGGGACAGGATTTACCACCCTGCTATTTCTCGTCATGGGCTTACTGTTTGGCCTAGGAGGTTTATTTACACTAATTGATTTGTCACACAGTGAAAAAGCGTGAGTTATTTTGAGAGATAATATTAAATACACCAAGATAAACCACTCTCAAAGCCAAGTGTCAATTTTACCTATCCTTAAACCAGATTTAGCGAGCGATAATAAAGTGTCATTCTGTTTTGAGTTTGCTATAGCATGTTCAAAACCAAATAGAAGATTTGAAATAGTTATTACCTCTTACCTGCTAACCTGAGTAAGGCAAGAATCGCCATTTTATTTTGTGAGAGCTATATAAATCAGATTAACCTTCCGATAAAAAAAGAATTGTCGAACAAAAAGAATAGGAAGAGTTGCGGTTGATTATAGAACTTGTGAATCTTTAATGAATAAAAAACTGTGTTATAATAGTTTTATCAGATCTTGTAGTATCTATTCGTGACTAACAGAAATCCCCGTTTTTATTCAAACAAGTAACGGCTCAAGCTGAGAGTCTGATCTGATCGTATTGGCCAAATGGAGGGCCTTATGTCTACCAAATTATTCGTCGGCAGTCTTGCCTGGGCAACCACTGACGACTCTCTTCAACAGTTCTTCTCACAAGCTGGAACTGTTGTGTCCGCCAAAGTAATAACAGACCGCATGAGTGGTCGCTCAAAAGGCTTTGGTTTTGTAGAAATGAGCACTGAAGAAGAAGCAAAGGCCGCAATTGAAATGCTTAACGGTCAAGAGCTTGATGGACGTGCAATTATCGTCAACGAGGCCCGACCTCAAGAACCAAGACAAGGTGGCGGTGGCTACCAAAGTCGTGGTGGTTATGGCGGTGGTGGCGGTCGCGGTGGTTACAACAACAACCGTGGTGGTTACAACAATCGTGGCGGTTCCCGAGGTGGCTACCAACAACGAGGCGGCGGTCGAAGCAATTACAGTGATCGAAGAGATTATGATCAAAACGACACTGTTCCCGCAGTTTCTACCGATGATTCAAGTGATATGGCTTAATTTTTTACTAAGCAACTTGGAAAACAGGGGCTGGCAACAGTCCCTGTTTTGTTATTCGGTGCTAAAATGGAGATGATGAAATACTTTTTTATTTTTTTATTTGCGTTGATATTGGTGGTAGGAAGTTGGACAGGCTATATTTATTGGCGAGATAAAAGATTTCCCAATCAAGAGGATATCGAGTGGTTTTCATGGCGCTTTGGACTAGAAAACAAATTATCTAATGTTGAAGTACCAACCAATTTGCCGGAAAATGTTTCCGTAGAATACTTTGCTCAAAATGCTTCTCAAGCCGCTCAAAAAGCGGCTAGTCTTATGGAGGCAAGCATTAGAACTTCACAGGATCCGGACAAACCCATTACTCAACAAGCTTTGGACTATGCCCGTTATCAATATTGCAAACAGGTGATAATTGAGTATGAAAGCAAGTTTTGAGAAAAGGAATACAACGACTCTTTAGATAATTAGCACTTTTTTCCTGCTTCTAATCGAAGAATTTCTCTTTTCAAAGATTTTATTGCATCATCTATATCGCTTACAACACTATAAGGTTGATTATTCTTTATAGCATCTGCCAATTGTTTTTGTAGAGTTGCCAATCTTTGATTTGCCTTATCGATTTCGTCGTTATTTATACTTGATTCCTTATTAATTGTAGTCATGAATGACATTCCTTTCATCTTTTAATTGAACTGATATTGTATGATATCATTCTTTAGATGAAAATTCCACTTTAGGATTCATCATAGACAATCGAATTCTTTCTTTTTCGATCAAAAAAATATTTTTCAAATGTTCTTCTTCCAAAAAAACTGTTTATCCGTTTTTTTAAATTCTACAAATTACTCCTGCTTTGGATTTCTGCCTCCACCAAGTCTTTGTCTTTGCCGTATTTCAACCGAGACAGTTCTTTAATCATCTCCGCTTGTTTGGGGTTCATGCGCGCCTTGACCGCATCCATATCCTTCAAAAGTGACATCGAAAAAGGTGCTACAGGTTCATTTTTGACAATTGTCTTAATATAAACATGATATTTTTCCACATTCGTTAAATCGTTCTCATTAAAAATAGGTGTGAACTCATGTTGCAAAAAGTTGGCGTCCGGCACACCAATACGGAAAGAAACAATGCTACCCACGTTACCAAAAACTGCATTCTTGACTTCCTCATCAATCTGGCCAATAAACTGGTTGGCGACAATCAGGTTTAAGCGATACTTTCTCGCTTCAGATAAAATCACCGCAAAATCCTCGGTGGCATAATTTTGAAACTCATCAACATATAGGAAAAAATCCTCACGCTTTTCCATGCCTACGTCTTGTCGACTCATAGCGGCCGTTAACACTTTCGGCACTAAAATTAAGCCTAAAAATTTAGCATCTTCCTCACCTAAAATACCCTTGGAAAGATTACACAGAATAATTTTCTTTTCATCCATTGCTTGTCTAAAATTGAAGGAACTTTGTGGCTGACCAATAATATTTCTCATTGTTTTATTGGTGACAAAGCGACCAAATTTAGAAACAATATAATCCAAGACTTCGGATTTATGAAAATCACTGGTTTGAGCAATTTGGTCCGTCCAATAGCGACGAACTACAGGATCTTTCACGTATGGAAGTAGTTCGTCAATATACTTGCTATCGGTCAAAGCACGCACTAATTCAATGAAAGTGGAACCTTTTTTATACATAATCGTCAACATGGCATTGCGAATAGCATGTTCAAATCGCGGACCAATTATTCCGGTGCGATGCGGATCGTAAAGTTTGTACATTAAACCAATCACGCTACCCACCACAAAGTGACGTTGTTCTTCCGTATCTGCTTCCATCATGTTCATGCCCATGGGTCTGGTTAGATCGGAAGGATTGAAGTAAATTACATCTTCCGCTCTTTCCGGAGGCATGAGTTGTAAAATATCTTCCACAAACTCACCATGAGGATCAACCGCGCATACACCATGTCCAGCTTCAATATCCTGCAAAATCATCTCTTTAAGAAACTCGGACTTTCCAGTACCCGTTTTTCCAATAATGTACATGTGACGACGCCTGTCATCCAAAGTCATATAGACCGGTCGCTTCTCACCACGATAATTGGACATGCCAAGATATAAGCCGGAGTTAGGAATTTGAGCCGGGGCTGGAGCACTTTTGGCATTCAGCCAGCGAATGTGAGGAGTTTCAATGGTCTTATTGGGGAAATGCAACATTGTGGCCAGCTCGTCGGAGTTGACCACAAATGTTCCCCTGTTAAAAAGAGGCATATAGCGGTAAATAAAATCGATCATGAATAAATGTTTAAACCAAACCCCACCCTTTTTTAAGCGATTGTATGCCGAAGAATATTGCGCAAAAGTACCTAAAATATTGCGTAAATGCGCATCGGCGGATTGATCAGTGCGACCGGAAACCACTACTCTGATAGAAAGTCGAAAACCTTCTTTTTCAATTTTGTTAGCGATAGCCTCCATTTCTTTAGGATCGTGATTATAGGTGGCCTTTTCCGGATTTGCTTCTCTTTTCTTTTCATTACTCATGTATCCTCGACCTTTTTTCTTCCACTTATCTCCAACCGGTTGCACCAAAAACTGTACACTCGCCCCTTCACCTTCTCCCATTTTGGCTAAAGCGGAAGTTAAAAGCGACAAACCATCATTGGGTAAATCTTTATAGACTCGGAGTGGATAATAATTGGCTTTATCCATCACCACGGGTGCAAAAGCAACTCGACTTTTTTCGGCAAAAATATTGACCTCCTCAACTTCTTTAATATCGGCTTGAGGATAAGCACCATGAATTTGTTTTTCCACCAAATCTCGAATGTTATTGGGAGCACTCACGTAAAAAGCGATATCTTCTTTAAGTGCTACTAATTCAAAGGCAATCACTTCGTCGGGCTCAATTAATCTTCGCCAAAATGAATCATTGGCAATGTAGTGAAGTCCTGTGAACATTTGCTCGGCCGCATCAATCTTAATTTCATTTTCTTTTGGCACACGCACTAATAAGGTGACAAAATCAAGGGCATATTTATTGCGCTTGCGATGTTTTATCCATTGCAAAATCATGTAAATAAACGACACGAAAATACCCAATATTAGAAAAATTAAGAGAAGATCGGTAGCTACGACAAGCACTTGGGCAAAAGTGGTAGAAGCGCCAGCAGGTTCAATAATTTGCACCGGTTCGGTGCTACCAAGAAGTGGAGAAACAGGCTCAACCGGAATTAATGGTTCCATATACAAGTTTATTGTACCCTAGATAGAGACAATTGTCTTGAATTTTTATTTTTTTGCAGTTTCAACTGCTGGAGCCGGCTTTCTGTAAATTGCCTTCCCTTTAAACACCTGAATGATTTTGTCACTCCACTCCACCAACCAGCGAATACCATAACTGGGATTTTTTTTGCGTCCGTCTGTGGCTTGTTTTTTAGTGATTGGCAAAACGCGGACGGTAGTTTTTTGGGTTGGTAAAGGTGGCGCCAGCACAGCTGGCGCCAAAGCTTCCACAGATTGTGCGGGAGTTTGAGCATGGTCCTCAACTTTTTGTAAGTAAGATTCCAATTCCGGGGCAATTTCCGGGGTCGGCTCTTGCTCAACGCTTATGAGTCCTCCACCAACCTCCTGAGTGGCAGTATCCAAACTCCATTGCATCGGCCTTTCTTTGATTGAGCCACCAGATGAAGCCACTTGATTTTGAATGTTGGCGGTTGCCTGATCCACCGCCTGAGGTAAACCTAAAGTCATTGCGGCATAACCACTGGGGTCGGGTTGGGATGAAGAAGAATTACCAACAGATGAATTAGCCGAAGAATTGGTTGGCACTACCACCGGCTCTTTGGGTGGAGAAAACTGCTCGGCTTCGTCCAATGCTTCCGAAAATAGACGCATTTTGGTTGCATCATCAATTTCTTCAACAGAAGAAGAATCTAATAAATCATCAGTTAGCGGTTTTTCTTCCAACACCGCATCATTTGAATTACTATCTCCCGAATTATTTTGCTGGGAGTTTCCATTTGTGTCACTCAATGTAAGATTTGCATCTTCAGTAGATTGATCAGATACTAAATTTTGAGAGGTTGAGCTGGGTGCTTGAATTGGAGATTCATTAAGTACTTGGTCCATTTGAGATTGGACGGCTGGATCAAGCTGTTGAGTAGTCGTTTGAGAACTTACTCCATCCGTTTCATTATCTTGATTTTGAATATTTTTTTTCTCATCTTGATCATCAGCTTGATTACTTGGTTGAGGATTATTCAAAACACTTCCCAACAAACCTGTTTTTAAGAATTGCTGACTTGAACTGGAAAAACGCTGATAAAGCGGAGAGGCAGACATATAATTACTTGTATTTCTTAATACTAACAGAATTATCGCTTCTTGAGAATATCAACGGTCTAATTTCACAGGCAGCAAATTATATCTGTTCTCAAAAAAATGATGAAAATTCTCATATTTAATAGTCTTGTCACAAAATGATGGCCTGATTGTGTCACAAGTTTATTGCTCTACAAGCGGATTTTCTTTTGAATTGATAAAATTCAACGGGATTATTAATTAATTTTTTAGCTGGATTGAGTCGCCAATTTTCAC
>CAZTME010000019.1:0-16114 GCA_964614795.1 uncultured Pseudomonadales bacterium
AGGCTCAACATTTAGCCAATCCGGGTTTGACTCTCAAGCTCATTCACGATCATCTGCCAGATATTAAACTTATTGCCGCAGGTTCTAGCTCATTTGAATTATCACAAAACATTTCTCAGCCCTTAACTGGCAGAAAATGGACTTTTCAGCTTCTTCCCATTTCTTTAGGTGAGCTCAGTCAAACTCTTACAACTTTTCAACTTCAGCAAAATCTTGAACAGCAACTAATTTGGGGATTTTATCCAGACATTTTTAATTACAATAGTGAAATTGACAAGAGAAAATATCTCATGGAATTGAGCAATGATTATCTTTACAAAGATGTTCTTCAGTTAGCAAATTTGAAAAATGCCATTAAAATTAGAAATTTACTACGTCTTTTGTCATTTCAAGTCGGTTCTCAAGTTTCATTAAATGAACTAGGAACACAGTTGGAAATGAGCAAAGACACTATAGCCAGTTATATAGAACTGCTGGAAAAATCATTCGTTTTGTTTAGACTTACGGGTTTTAGTGGCAATTTGAGAAAAGAAGTTTCAAAAAGTGATAAATTTTATTTTTACGATCTTGGTATTAGAAATATTCTAATTGATGATGTCAGACCACTTTCTTCACGTAACGATGTTGGTAAATTGTGGGAGAATTTTTTAGTTATCGAAAGGTTAAAATTTAATCTTTATAATTCGAACATGGTTCACCCCTTTTTCTGGCGAGTTTATACCGGTGGAGAAGTAGATTATGTAGAACAACAAGGTGAAAATTTGAATGGTTTTGAATTCAAGTTTGGAAAAAAAACGAGCACTCCCCCGCCCACCTGGATAAAAACCTACCCAAATGCCGGTTTTGAAGTAATTCATCCAGATAATTACTTAAGCTTTGTAAATTTACCTGTTTCATAAGTGAGTTTTAAATAATTAGCACGTTATTATTAGGCTAATAACGGTTCTAGTCTTACTCAAGTAGCAGACGAGAATTACGCATATAAAACTGTTATTTGGTTTTGAACTTGCTATATAACAAGCCTTTGCTTTATACACACTTAATGTGTATAATCGTCATTAAATTTTGGGCGACTGATTCCGAAATTCTTTAATGGAGATTTCTATATGAGTTTTAGAAGAAATGAACGAGGTATATTTAGTGTTGGAGCTATACCAGCGATTCTCTTGGCAATTTATTTGCATTTATCAACCTACGCAGAAAATAAACCTGTAAACTCTTATCAACCTAACCCAGAACCCTCCGCCGATTTAAATATCGGTCATGAAGATTTTAATCGAGCCTTACCACCGGAGCTAACTGTTTTTCTTTCAGCCGAAAAAAGCGGTGCCAGTGAAAGAGCTGCAAGAGTTGCTACCGGCGCAGTAGCTGTAAGAGATTCGGGCAATCTTGAAGGTGACTCTAGCAATGGCGGGTTCTCTACATCTATTAAAGACTTAATTACTCTATTCACTCTTTCAAACAATGAGCTTCTACAACAAAGCGGAGGCATCCCTCTAAATGATAATATTTTTGCGATCATGATTAACAGATCAACAAATGACCAACAACATAGTGGAATTTTGATTGTAGACACAACAAAAATTACCGGTGTTGAAACCGCAAATCAAGCGGCTGCTTTTATTGATTTTGGTGAGAGAGTTTCAGCGGATGGCATTATGGCATATGATTCGGCTTCTGACGCTCTAACCATTACAAGCCTGAATGGAAATATTGTAATAAAAGGGTTGCTTTCTGACGCTCCATCGTTATTTACTCAAGAAACTGATCATTTTCAAACTGCAACTCATGTCATAACTAGCAATGGTTACTCTTTAATTGTGACCACAGATGGCAAACTAATTCAATTAGATACAAGTGATGATAATTTCAAATCATCAACATTCGAGTTGCAATTAAACGGGAGTCCTGCAAAGGTGTTATCTGCCTACAATTCTCAGGATAAAAATTATATTGTTGTTAATACTGCTGACGGTGCCTACCCGACTTTTGGTTTATATGAAATCGTCATTGACGATCAAGGCATAACTCTCAATCCAGTTGCAGAACTAGATGGACCTATGGGTATTGACGCTTCGCAATTTCCAGACTTTTTCAAAATTTACGGCAAAATGACCGACCTTAATAATAATTTAAGGGGTTATTTTGATGAGTCAAGTAACGATTTATGGTTGTTTGACAAAAAAACTAAAAATGTTAATCGAGTTCAAGTTCCATTACCAACAAACGCAAATTTTTCGAATGACGAAGTCTTAAGAAGCGCGTCAAGTTCAATGTTTAACTTTGCTAGAGTGTCTAGCGTCCCAAATTATTCAGAATGGCTAAGTATTTATCCAAAAGGTGCAAAATATCCGGTTTTATTTAATTTTGTTACACAAGAATTAATTCAGCCAACTTCAACTTTGAGCACAGATGTTGGATTTGTAATGTTTGTCTTTAATGTGGGAGGTGAACAAGTGCAGATAACTGCTGGACAAAACGGTTCAATTGGAGGGGTGATGCAAATTCTTAATAACTTTGTGATTCCATCACCTCAACCCAGCCCAACAGAAACACCGCAACCCACAGTAACCGCAACAGTTACTCCACAACCCACAGCGACGGCAACACCTACAGATACCCCCACATCACAAGTTCCGCCTGGCAAAACCTTAGTTCCTCCCGCAACGCCAGCTACAGCAACTCAAACCCCAACCGCCACTTCAACCAACACGCCAGAGCAGCCAACTCCAACCCCAACACCTGAACCAGGTATTTACCCCTACAATATATACTTACCTGCTATTCAAGCAGCTATAGAAACTGGGGATTTCACTCTTGCTATGCAACTAATTAAAGAAATGAATGAAAAAATTGCACAATCTAAGCAAAGTTATATCGCTTAACTACTGTTAATGCACCATTGATCAGCTTGGTTATTATTTAATAATTGAACTTTTCACCATAACAGACTTGTCGCACAATAAGAACGTGAATTAATTTGCATGAGATTCGTACTGTTATCGTGCGTCAAGTTTAACGCAAAGTAATTTATCTTCAACGTCCGGTACATTGAACAGTTGCTCAACCAACAGGATAGGGTAAATGTTAAATTACCTCATATAAACCGGCATGATTTGCACTTCATTGACAAAAACGATTGGTTTAACCGTTGGTAGTTTTTCAAACTCGGTACTAACCGGATCCAGTTTAAGGCAAACCTTATTGCCGGCAATAGGCTCAAGATGACGAGGCAGCAATATTGTTAACTGGTGGTTGGAGAAATACTTGGGTTGAGTACTGCCTTTTGCCAATAACGTTGCACCATCTTCACAATTTCCTTCTAATACAAAATAACGATATGGCATGATCATTTTCTTTTCTTCCAAAAGATAACCCAAAGTAAAACCTTTTAAACGCCGGTTGGGTTCAAGCTCAAGCTCAAAGGTTTTTGCGGATTTTAGCTCCAGTTTTTCAAATTCCGCCTTCTTCTCATCTCGCAAAACAGAGTGAATTTCGGGTACGTCATAAAGTGATTGATAATCGAAGTAACGCAAGTAGACTGCTTCACCAATCTTCAGCATTAAAAATATGGCAGAAAAAACAAAAAACACATACTTCACTTTTGTCGATTGGTTAATTAAACCCATCAGTACAAAAAACAATGGAATAAGCAGTAAAAAGTACCTGCCCTGCCCACCATAAGAAACCAACCCCCCTAGCTCATGCACATTGGCGGTATGACCAAGATACATACCAACAATCACTAAGGAAAACAATGAAAAAATAATCAATAATATTAATAAGCTTTTTAGCAATGGATACTCAATTTTTCTTCTGAAGGAAAAACGCGCACCCACGTAGACAATTAATGCAAAAACCAACAAATACACACTCAAGCCCAGCTGATAATCAAGCCAACCCAAATTGCCCAATAAACTCTTAAAATAAAACTCAAAATCAAATTTAAGAGTATTAAAAATTACCCAAAAATAATTAGCTTTATCTTCATGAAATAATTGAGCTTGAATAGAAGCTTGAGATAATTCCGAATGACTCATTTCCGCAATTTTGTCCAATTGATTAAGACCAAAAGTTAGCAAAGTTAAGCCGGCAAATGAGCTAATTACTAAAATTGCCGTGCGTTTTTTGACTGATTTAATAAAAATATCAACAAACAAAAGTGGAGTTAAGAATAATGGCCAGTAACTGTCGTTTTTAGTAATTTGAAGCAAGAATAAAAATGAACAATATGTAACGACAGATTGCCAAGACACTTTTTTTGCTTCCATGAGTTTTAAAAGTAAAGAAAAAATCACCAAGCCAATCACAATTTGAATAGCATCATAACTATATGCTCCTGCCTGTTGAGCCACCATTGGTATGGAAGCAAAAACCAGTAAAATTGATCTCACCCAACTTTGGGAGTAATTAAGGCTCCAAAGTAAAGTCAAAACAAAGAGAATCGCGACGGTTAATCGTCCCAAATAAAAACTTAATAATGGATTTAAATTTAACAAATTGGCGATAGTCAAGCCACCGGCTTGTACCAAATAGGCGGTACTGGGTAATTGACAAGCATGACCCACCACAGAGATTTCATTTAGTGAATTTTGTGCAAAAGGAGGTTTTAACAATTCTTTGTAATCAAATTTGCCTCCATAATTTTGCGTAATTCCATATTTATCGACGGTGGTAAAAACTTCCGCATACTTACTATGTGGCGTAAATTGTGTTGTTGGTTCACAAAAGAATTGACCGTAGGCTAAACTGATGGCTTTTTGAAAATGGATGTATTCATCCGGTTTTTGCAGTGGCGGAACAATCAAAGTGAAAAATAAAACCATGACCACCACGAATAAAAACCACGTAGTGTGTAGTAAAGATAAAGAACGCAAAGAAAAATAGTGCTTAAGTAGGGCAGAAAACTGAATTAAATTCAATTTGAGTTTAGATTTTGGCATTTATTTCCATCTTCCCGTCTTTAAGAAGATACCATTTAGAAAAAAAGTGGTCGTGGTAAAGTTTATCACCCCACTTCTTTTGCATGTAGTTTTCTTCTGTTTGCATGAGCGCTATTCTAGTTTCACTTGGTTGACCCAGTGTTTGTGATTCATGATGAATCATGGTCACAAAAGGATTAAGGACGTTAAAGTAACCGGCATCATTTAATTTTAAACATAAATCAACGTCATTAAAAGCGACCGCCAGCTTTTCATCCCAGCCACCCACCGCCTGCAATTTCCGCTTTTCTATCATGAAAACCGCGCCGGTTAAAGCGGTGTAATTTCTAATGCTGGAATGCAAAACCGTGCCAATGCCCATATTTTGCTTAGGGTGTGAATTTCTAAAATAGGGGGCGACCCACTCACCAATTTTTATTTTTTCACGATTGATTTGAGGAGCCAAGACCAAACCGTTATTTTGCAATCTGCCATTAAGGTACAATAAACGTGGAGCTATACCGCCAACTTCCGGCCTTAACGCATATGCCAAAAGTTTCTCCAACCAATCCTCACTCATTATTTCCACGTCATTGTTTAAGAAGAGCAAAACTTCCCCACCGGCCTGTTTGGTTGCCAAGTTACACATGGCAGAAAAATTAAAAGACTGATTAAAAGTTAAATATTGATCTTCCGGTCTTAAACTGACTTTAATTTCTTTTTCATCTTCGCTGGTACAATTATTGGCGACAATTAGCACTTCCAGCTCATACTTTTTGCCGGCCAAACGCAAGTAATAAAGCAATTTTTCCAGCAGTAGCGAATAGGCATTAGTGGGGATAATAACGCTAATTTTTGGTTTTTTTGTCAGAATGGGTTGAACATCATAAATACCAAGATATTGTGTAGCTTTAACTACTGCTCCACCCTTTTTGGCAAAAAAATCATTAAGTACTTTTTCTTGTGCGCTATAGGCATAGTTTTTGGCTGTGAGCGAGTGTTTTTCACTGGCGGTGGAGGTTGGTGATTTGCGCCAGGAATATATAATGGTGGGAATGTGAGTAATCGGGCAAGTCTTTTGATGAGGATGTTTTGACCAGCCCTCAACTTCATCAATAAGTCTGATAAATAAATCCCAATCTTGCGCTCCTTCCACCCCTTCCCTAAATCCGCCAATTTTATTGACTAAATTAGTTTTGATGACAGCAAAATGAGTGATGTAGTTGCAAGACCATAAAAAGTGTGGACTCCAGTCCGGCTTGAAAAAGGGATCGCAATGAGTTTTGCCATCTTCTGCAATTTTGTCTTCATCGGTATAAATGAATTGAACCTGCGGTTTTTCGTTAATAGTTTTAACTATTTCCAATAAAGCATTGGGCCATAAATAATCATCATGATCCAGCAGCGCCACCCATTCACCTTTGGCTTGAGCCAGCGCATCGTTGCTGGCTTGGCAAATGTGGCCGTTGGAGTGGCGTTTAAGTATTTTAATGCGTTTATCTTTTTGGCTGAAGTTTTGCAACGTTTCCCAAACTTGATCATTACTGGAGTGATCATCCACTAATATTAATTCCCAGTTTTCATAAACTTGGGCCACAACGGAGTTGATGCAAGCTTTTAAGTGTTCAATGTTGGTGTTGTAGACAGGGGTGAGTATGGAAATTAAAGGTTTATGCTTGAGTTTATTTGCTTCTTTTTTTAGCGACAATAAATCCAAGCTCTCTATTCCATGAGTTTTATACCACTCTTCATAACTATGTTGAAAATGCTTAAGATAGGGATCACCTGCCACTCTCACCTTCACTCGCCACCACAATCCCTTCAAACCTTCATCTTGAAGAATTTTTGGCAACTTGGCTAATTTTGTTTTCATAAGCATCCGATCAGGTTTAGCTTGAGAAAAGAAATCTTGGTGCAGAAAAAATTTCAACTCAAAAACTCCAAGTGTAATTTAACTAGCCTTAGTCTAGATGAGACCTGAAGACAAGGGTCAGCTTTTTTATGAGCTTGCTATATTAAGTCCACTTGCCTATTGAACTACAACTTTATAACTTCAATAGATCGTTCTATTGTAAATGACAGAGGCAATAATAAAAAGGTGTGGATGGAAAGCAATAATAAAAAAACAATTAAACATTGCAATCTTATTCATATAAGATATATCGGTGACAAAAACATCTCAGCTTACACAACGCAATCGTTCATATCCCATAAGCCTACAAGCTCGGAATAGATTACTTGTAACAGTGATAGTCCAACTAAAGAGTTCTATCTTGACTTGCTTTTAAACGTTTTAATTCTTCTCGTATAGAATTTTGCAAATCAGTGAAAATTTCTTTTAAAGTCGTAATTTTATCCTCAGCCGTAATATCAGGATCATCAATCAAATTTTGGATTGTGGCTAAATCTGTATCTATGGGATTATTGAGTTGATCAAGTAATCTTTTAGCCCCTTCTTGCATTTGCCTTTGCATCGCTTCATCATAGGTTGGTAGTGGAAGATCACTTGCTTTTGCGGGATCTGCAATATCAACACCCAATGGTTTCCCATCTTCACCTAGAAATTGAGTTGACGTAAGTTGTTGCTGTTGCTCGTTTGGATTACTCACAACACCTGGTAGATTTTGCTCAGCTAGTTGAGCTGGATCAGCACCAACGACACTTGTATCTTGTTCAGTCATATTTCTCCTTTTTTTAAATCTTTACCAATTTTTAATATATCACAATTATAAAGTTTGCAAACAGGGTGAAAGAGGTGTTGATGATGACGCTTTTATATTTGTTGCATTCAAGACTAAGTCAAATAAACTGACAATTAGTTTTTAGCGCTATAATTACAGTTATGCCAGAAGATTTGCGACCAAAAGATTTATCAAGTGCTCAAGTTGCCGGTAATACTTCAAAATCAGCAGATTCGCCAACCTCTCATGAAAAGGAAGGTGGAATTGCACTTGATCCTTCTAATGAAACGGCGTGCAGGCAATTCTTTGATCGCGCTCAAACAACACCGGGATTTTTTGATAAGGTCGGCTTAGTTCAAGACACATATTGGTCGGTCCCATTTGAACAACTAATGTTCTTGTTGTTAGAACAAGACGATTCTACCATTAGTGAGTTTCTTAAAAAATGCCCACACTCAATAGATTCACAATTTCTTAATGCTTTTTTATGCAACCTATATTTAGAAGTTACTTCCTCTAATGCTCGCGCACTGGCTCAATATTTAGTAGACGTATTTGAAAATGTTCGTCATGATATTGATCAATCATTATACGATTCATTAATCGATTTTCTAGATTCATTAGTTTTGTATGATGAATATTGGGATGAGTTGGCAAACTTAAATTTACCGGTTATTTTTTCATATGACTCATTCGATGCATTCGACTATTTGTTAAGTATTTCTTCGCGTGCACAAGAGATGAAAGATTTCTTAATATTTTACTGTAAAAGAATTTCCACTCAATTTCGCCAACAACATCTTCCAAATTTCTCAAGTTCCCAATTAATAGAGTACTCCCAATATTTTCATGAAAGATTCCAACAAGAGGATAATCGAAGAAAAATTTTAGGATCGCACGCTGTCTATTACATGGAACCAGATGATCCAAATAAGGAACCTTCAGAAAGTCATCAAGTGATTGCAATTTATCCTAAAGGCGACCTGCAAGATAAACCAACTTTTTTTGTAAGAAGAAATCCAGCGCATGCTATTGCCGCTTTAACTAAAGCCAGAGAAGTCTTGCCGGATTTTGTGAGTTCATCTTTCTATCCGGAGTTACCAGAATTAGATGATGAAAAGTCAGCTCATTCTATTTTTCAAGGCAAGAACAGGCGAAACAAAATTGGCCGTCATGGTTACAGAGAAGTTTATGCTGGAGAGACCATTGGAAGGTTAGGCTTCTATCAAAATATTCCTCCAGAGATAATTGAGGATATTTTCGCCCAAAGAACTTATATTTTAATTCAATTATTAAGTCATGGAATTCACCATAATGATTCTACTAACTATAACTTCAATGTGCGTTGGTTACTGAAAAATAAAGATGGTGCCATTATTACTATCGCATTTACTCTAGACAACGCTCTCAGAAAAGCTAGAGAACAAAACCTTACCCTTACTCCTATTGTTACTCTTCGTGATTGGGAATATGCGGAATATCACCCGGAAGAGGCGTGGGGAAAATAAGGTAAAATACCTTATCAATGTTAATGCTTGAAAACATTCTTCACAGCCTCACACCACAATATATTTCTTTGTTATTTTTCATAATTCGTCAGCGATTATTTGGTCAAGTGATCGTTTTTCTTGCTCCCCCGCCACTCACCACCACCGACGGCTACTTTGTGAGGGTTAAACAAATAGACAAACATTACAAGGGTTACCTGAAAATTTATTTAACTCATGAGCAGTGTTCCGCCTATTTTTCAATTAACAAAATCAAAAAGAATACCTTTCATGTGAGTTTTTTCCAGATTTCAAAACTACAAAAAATTCAAGCCATCTTGATTTTGTTATTTGGCAAAAGTATTTATGCTCACGCTTTAGACTGGTTTAAGCCTTTTGCTAAGCAGTCCTATTGGTTGAATAAGTTTTGTCATTTATCTTGGGATGTGCATGGAGTAGTACCGGAAGAAATGGCCTTATTAAAAGATCCCAGAGTTGAAGAGTTTGAGGAATTAGAAAAAATTATTGCTCACACCGCCCATGATGTTGTTTGCGTGACAAAAAAGTTAAAAGAGCATTTGCAAAATAAATACCCAACCATTACACCAAGTTGGCAAATTGTGCCGATGTTGGCAGATTTACCAACTATTTCACCTAAAGTTTTGAAAATGAAGAAAAAATTAGCAAAAAATGAATTACCAACAGTTATATATGCAGGAGGTTTGCAGCCATGGCAGTTGGTGGAAGAAATGCAAGCTTTTGTTGTCAAACATCTCAAAAAAGCAAATTGGATCTTTTGTGTGCCAGACACATCTGCATTTTGGCAAACATTTCCGTTAAAAACACAACCAGCTAATATTAAAGTCTTAACTGCCAATAAGCAACAACTTCATGATTTTTATCTTAAGGCTCATTACGGCCTAATATTTAGAGACGACAACATCATCAACCGCGTCTCCTGCCCCAGCAAGCTCACTGAATACCTAGCCTACGGCATCACCCCAATCGTCAAATCACCGCACTTGGGAGATTTTATGGAGGATGAGAGGTATAGGCCAATTAATTTGCATTGGAAAAGACTCAATTTATGAATATGAGCGCTGTTGGTTTTACTGCGTGCGTAATTGATTTTGGCCAAACTTGTAGCATTGTTTTCTAGAAGAGCAAGTAAGAATGGTTCTTGAGAAATGTTAACTCGTTGATGAAACAAGAAAATTATTGGAAAAGGAATAACAAGATGGTTGATTTTACTTAAACTATGTGTAGACTAAAAGCAAAATAAAGAAAGGAGTACGTATGGGAGAAGGAATTTTTGACAATCCCGATAAGAAAGAAGGTGTTGAGATCAAGTTAAGTCTCGAACAAAGAATAGCTCAAATTCAGGATCTTCAGACGATTCACGATCTTCTACAGCATTCCGATATGCGTAGCATGTCACAAGACACATTCAATCAGCTCAAAGAGAGGGCACATTCAATCATTGAAGGCTACAAGGAGGCTTTGATCAATGACCCTTCTAATTTGCGCAATTTTTTAAGTGATGTCAGAGCTATACAATATGACACCTTACTTGATGCTTCGGACATAGATGCGGCGATTAATGCTTTGAATCAGGCAGCCAACAATACCTATCACCCCACAGTCTAATTTTTTTAACCAAAACTCGTCACTTTGTAAGATGGAAA
Organism: uncultured Pseudomonadales bacterium; assembly: GCA_964614795.1. Classification (GTDB taxonomy): domain Bacteria; phylum Patescibacteriota; class Microgenomatia; order UBA1400; family PJMF01; genus CAZTME01. The sequence continues at coordinate 10,776 of CAZTME010000019.1, forward strand.
ACTTCTCACCCCAATTATCAAATCACCGCACTTGGGAGATTTTATGGAGGATGAAAGGTATAGGCCGGTGAATATGAAGAATATTGAGCTAGTAAATTACCTCAACAAATAGGTATTTAAAATCGATTTCCATTTACTATCCCACCTATCTTTTGAAAATGCTTCCGCTGTCTTTAATGCATTTTTTTGTAATTTCCTTCTCAAAGATAGATTATCTAGCAGGAGAATTATTGCATTAATGAGAGCTTGTTGGTTAGGTTCTATCAACAACCCATTATGACTGTCAATTACGACATCAGTTAAACCGCCTATTCTAGTAGCAACAACTGCATTTCCTGATGCCATAGCTTCTAGCAACGATAAGCTTGTTCCTTCACTATAGAGTGTGGGAATAATTGATATATCTGCATTTTGATATGCCAAATGCATTTCATCAAAGTCATAACTGTGAATCTTAATTTGTTTTGAAAATTGTCTTTGTAATTTAATTAGCGACTTCATGTCCTCATTTTCACCTCTTCCAGCAAAATGAAATTCAACATCGGGTCTATAAGGCAATATATTTTTAGATGCTTCAATGGCCAAATACAAACCTCTTGGTTTGTAAAAACGTCTCGGGTACAAAATAATTGTATTATTTTTTTCTACGTGTTTTGGTTTGAAAATATTTAAATCTACATAATTTGGAATGTATTTAAATCTTAAAGATAAATTATAATCGAATGTTTGAAACCACTTGCATGTATTGGTGTCTACAGAAATAATCGAATCAAACAATCCTGCAGAATTTAAAACTTTTTTATGATAATCCACTGTATTGAGAAAATTTTCTTTACAATTAGTTTCACTATCCCAAGCGACACCATGACTAATTCCAATCGCAGGAGTAATGTCACGCTTTAAATTTATAAAAAATGGTGAATAAATATTTAACACACTTTTATCCGCAGTAATTGTTTGAAATAAGTGATGAGAGTAATTACCAGTAATAATATTTTGTGAGTTCGCTCCCAAACCAATTACGGCTATATTTCCATGTTTTATGTGCCACAATTTATTCGAATCTTGAAAAATGTTTGTATTATAACCACATGATTTAATTAAATTAATTAAATCCACCAAGTATCTTTCTGCTCCTCCGTTATAATAATGGATCCCATCAAAATCGTAATACAGGTGTGTGTATATATTAACGTGATTGTCAATTTGAATATTATTGATTTTTAAGAAATTCCTAACTAACTCAATTTGTTCATAATTACCATTATCAATCTTTAAATTTTTAGATTGGGTCGTGGTGCGTACTTTTAAGGTATCACTTCTACTACGTGTTAGTAATAAATCTCTAATTTTAAAATAAATTTCTGCAACTCTCCATATGCGTCCGTTATAGATCTTGTCTAAATGGCGTTGTAATTGCGAGGTAAGTAATAATTGATTACTCAACTCAAATTTAATTTTATTAAGACTTTTTAATAATTTTTCATTTTCAATAATGACCGCTGATTTTAAATCAGAAATACTTTTGAATATTTCAATAATCTCATTTGTTGAATCGAAATTATTTGTAGTTGTTAGTTCAAATTCTGAATTGTGATTAAATTTTAAGGATAAACATGAGAAAGCAATTTTTATGTATTCTTGATCATAGTCATCCCCTTGAGAGAGAGAGAGAAACTTGTAATAGTTAGAAAAAATTTTGAATATATCTAATTTCTCTTGTGAGTAATTTGTAGCCCCGAGCGCATACTCAAAAAGATCATCTGATTCACTGAACACTATTTTATTATTTTTATAATTATCAATTGCATACAAATAGAAGTGAAAAATGTCATTTCTTGCTCTAAATTGGTTTTTATACATGAATTTTTTTAAAAATATTTTGTTTTTATTATAAATTTTAAGACTCTCTGATTTGAGTTGGGCATAGGGGCAATGCTTTATCATCAATGAAAAGTCTATATCAGGATAATATGTATTGGCTAAAATTACAGAGTTTTTAAAAAAGGGCAATTTATCGGTTTGTAATTGAAATTGATTATTTAAGGAATTAAAAAAATCAAAATCATTATTAAAATCAAATTTTTGTGCAAAAGATTTTTTTTGATTTTGGTTATTAATTAAAACATGACAAATTGTCTTGTTGTCCTGAAAGAACTCTTTTTTATTAAGACTTTTCAAAATCAGCATATCATCATTAAAATAAATAAAATGTTCTGCAAGACCTGGTATTCTATGAATAAACCATTCTATTAATAATGAATTAAAGACAGGTCTTTTAACCCATTTTGGAAATATAACTGAGTGATCAATTATCTTGATTTTTGGATGACTTACATTCAGCCATTCTGGAACTTGATTATCTGTAACAATATATATTCTTCTAACCCATGGTATGTAATGCTCAACAGAACGTAAAGAATATTTCAGTTCGTCATGATTTTGAAATCTACCCTCAACAATTCCATTTTGTGTTACTTTTTTTTTATCTACCTTACTTAAGGCATCAAGACGTTTTTTATTCCACACAGGATCAGAATCATCACACCAAGTATAAACAATATCTACAGGAAAATTCGACTTTGACATAAGCAATAATCTTCTAAAAAACTTAAATTATATGTTTAAGAATTTTAACTCCTGCAAAACCATCTCCAAATGGTTTGATCCATAAAGCTTTCTTATTTAATGATTTAATAACTACATTAAAAATTTTTTTTCCATCACTTCCCACTAGCACATTAGCTCCTACATCTACCGTTTCCGGTCGTTCTGTGTTATCTCTTAATGTGATGCAAGGAATTCCTAATATGCATGCTTCCTCCTGTAGACCTCCAGAATCGGTCAGTATTACTTTAGCATGTTGTTCTAAAACTAACATTTCCAAATAGCCTACTGGTTCAAGAAGTTTAATTCTTTTTTCGTCAATTTCAATGTTAAATTTTGACAAGTTTTTTTTAGTTCTTGGGTGGATTGGGAAATATATAGTCAAATCATGTTCTAATGAAATTAGAGTTACTGCTTTCATTATTCTTTTAAAAATAATCTCCTCGTCCACATTTGCAGGACGATGCAAAGTCAATAAGGCATAACGCTTATTTTTATAATGATCGTATTCTAAATGCTTATTGGCAATTTTCCGATTTTGATAAACAGCGTCAACAATAGTGTTGCCAGTAACAAAGACTATCTTTTGATTGATACCCTCATTTAATAAAATTTTTTTCTGTTTTTCCGTAGGTGCAAAAAGAGCGGTTGAAACATGATCTATGAGAACGCGATTAATTTCTTCTGGCATTGTCCTATCGTAACTCCTCAGACCCGCCTCAACATGACCAACATTTAAATTTAGTTTCGCACCCGCCAATGCTCCAGCCAATGCCGAATTGGTATCACCCTGAACTAAAACATATGTTGGTTTTTCATCAATTAAAATCTCTTCAATTTTTTCAAGCATGCGAGCTGTCATTTTGCCATGCAAATTTTCTCTAACATCTAAGTTATAAGTGGGAAGTGGCAATTCCAATTCTTCAAAAAAAACCTTGTCCATGTTACTAGAGTAATGCTGGTTGGTATGAATAATGAAGTAGTTTATTTTCTGTTTTTCACATTCGCGAATGATTGGTGAAAATTTGATTATTTCCGGTCTAGTGCCAAGGATGATGGCGAGTTTTGGTTTGAGGTTCATGTTTTATTTAGTTGATTACTGGGAGATTGTACTTACAAGATTGGTATTATTCAACCAATAAAAACATAAGCGACAATATATTTTCAAACAAATTTTCATCCATATTGTATAATATATAGGATGTTAACTGAGTTGTTTGCAACACATTACAGAGAATGGATTTTTCAAGGTAGCGCGAATTACCAATTATGGTTTGGAGGCGGTTGCAATATTAATTTTAAAAGTATTGATCCTCAAGATGATCGTCCTGATGAATTAATTACAGAAATAACAGCTAACATTTGGCAAAGAATTCAAAGATTAGGCTACAAACCAGATGAAGTGATACTCGTAAATTCTCATCCTTCTTGTATTCCCGGGATAGTTTACATTGACAACACAGACAGAATCACAATTGAGACAATAGGCCAACCTCCCCTGCATTATCTAGGAGAAAATTATAGCATTCATCCCTGGGATAACACCAACACACTAGAATTCGAAGGAGTTTTTACCTTCAAAGATTATTTGTTAATGATGAAACCTGGGGATTGCTTTTGTTTACTCATCACCGCTCAAACCAATCAAGGTCCTTGTATTGGCATCGTTCACGCCAGTAGAAAAGCCGTACTCAGCGGTATTACCTTTTCCTGGATTCCAAAATTATTGGCAGAGTGCGACAATGATCCGTCAAAAATTTCAATCGTCATACCTCCCGGACTTCAGCAAGCCAATCATGTTTTACAACCTGAATATGTTTCGCAAGAGGGCGAATCAATTGACACTATAAAAGCTAAGCTTGGGGATTATTGCCTCAAAGACACAGATGGGTGGCACCTAGATATAGAAAACTATTTGTTGGCAAGATTAAATAAACATGGAATTATAAATATAACATGTAGTAATCAGGACACATACTCATTGCATGCAATGGGTTGTGGTTACTCAAGAAGAAGAGCATTACAAACTCAGGAAAGGCGCGTAGGTAACATGGTGGCGCTATGGTTGCCGGACAAACTTAATCACAGAAAAAGGCTAACGAATTTTGATAACTAATACAAGTTTTCCAAGCTAAAAGGATAAACCCACTCAAAAAAAAGCATTCATCTAAAAAGATATTACGAAGATTAGTCACGTGAGATTTCACTCATTAAGATCAAAAATCTGATTTTACCAGACATTAAACTTAATCGTGGTCGTTTGATATTAGTTCAGTGCTGGAGTTTGCTGTGTTACAGTGAGCTCAATAATCCATTGCGTCATAATAGATAATATTGCATTAACAAATTCAAGTACATTTTGCTCTTTTTCATGCTTTTTTAATCTTAATAAGTCAACTACACGGCTAAATAAATTTTGCGAACTCAAATAATTATCAATTTTTGGTGCTAATTTAAGATATGCATTCACATCATCTACTTCAATTTCGGGATTTAACACTTGCTTGACCGAAGTTCTATTTGTGACTCCAGCACTACCATCTCTTATAACTGCTTGGAGAATGACATCACCTTGAGCGTTTGTTTTTAGTTGTGTGAACACATAAAAAATATCATCCACTTGAGTTTTAAAATGACTGGGTTGAGATATAGATTCACGGGTTTGCGACCAAAAAGAATTAGGTACTGTCAACTACTGTGTGTAAACGCATGATTTCCTCCGTAATTCTTTT
>CAZTME010000020.1:0-15182 GCA_964614795.1 uncultured Pseudomonadales bacterium
TGTCAGAAGTTTCAGGGAGTACTGTTGGTTGATGGAAAGTATGTGTCCATTAAGAAACACGATCGTAAGATCCCAGTCATCTATGGCATTGATTACCAAACGCATGATATCCCCCATTACCGGTTGAGTTATGCTGAGGACTATCTGAGTTGCAAGAAGTTCTTTACCTCTCTGAAATTGACTGACTATCACCTCCAAGCAGTAGTCTGTGATGACAATGCGAATATCTACACAGCTGCCAAGTATGCCTATCCTCGGGTCGTTGTCCAACTGTGTCACCTACATTTCCTACGAAACATGAGAGCACTCCTGGAACTAGAGTTCAATCAAAAACACCAATTGTTCTTTCAGCTCTTGTGTCGACTGATGATTACCAAGCGATCACGGGGAGATTTTGAGAAGAAAGCAGCCCTCCTTATGCGTGAGTTTGGTGAAGATCAAACGTGTCAGGGTATTCTCATTGAGCTCGCTAGAAAACAACCACTGTTACTTGGGTACCTTAATCACAAAGGCACACCAACAACTACCAATTTAATTGAGAGCTTTAATTCACACTTACAAGGAAGACTGGAAACCATTAAAGGCTTTGAGTCGTTTAACCATGCAGATTTATGGCTTAATGGCTTCTTTCTTCGACGAAGAACCAGACCATTTGTTGATTGCCAGAGAAGATTCAGAAAATTAAACGGAAAAACATCCCTTTCACAAACCAAAAAACCAGGGATTGAATTACCAACGTTTTTTTAACAAAAACGCGCCCGTTTTGGAACGGTATGAAACAATTGTTGCGGGACTAGGAGTCGAACCTAGCCTGTGAGATTATGAGCCTCACGTGCACCGTACACTATCCCGCGCGGTGAAGTGTTAGTATAACTCAAGATTGGCAAATGGTAAATTGGCTTTCGCAAAAAGCCCATTTCTTGATATAATAAAATCTCGCACAATAACATCACGATTCATTTTGTCAATTTTCTTATTGCACGACAAGTCTAATGCCCTCGCGTCAAGTTGAGTGCGTAAGTAAGCCAGGGTAGCTCAGTTGGTTAGAGCATGGGATTCATAAACCCAAGGTCGAGAGTTCGAATCTCTCCCCTGGTACAGCTTAATAATGCAGTCACAAAACGAAATGTAACTTTTTTATTCAACAATCGCCATGCGTACGCCGTCAATAAAACGGCCGTTAAAAAAGAATTCATCTTTTAAAACTGCTTCCTGAAGAAATCCAGCTCTGGTATATGCGTGGATGGCACGAGGATTATCTGCTCGGGCTTCAATCCATAATTTGTGCAAATGCAGATTCGAAAACAGGTGGTTTGATAACGTTTTCAGAGCATCCGTGCCAAAACCTTGCCCCATGTCCGAAGCGTTACCAATAATAATATCGAGTTCTGTTTTCAAAGCTAATCGCTTATTCCAAACCCTCTCCCTCTTGATTTCGCTTAAAGACAAATTGATCTCCAGTTTCGTAAACGGTTAAATATGCAGAATCGGTACTTACTTTTTTGAGAAAGTTCTCTGGATCATGCACGTTGTAAAAATTATTTGGATTTTGTCCTTCTCTCATATCCAAAACAATAAATTCCGGATTTAATTGTTCATAATTTTCTCTAATCAACCAAACATCTCTGTCTGTAAAACGTACTGCCAAATTATTTTGCGTCATCACACTAGCTCCTTCGGGCACCACTTGAATTAAGTTTTCCAAAAATTGAAAATTTTTAGTATGTTCCAGAAAAACCGGATGAAAAGCCAAAGATAAAGGACCCTTCAAAACAAAAAAATGTAAAAATAATGCATTAAAAACCATAATTACGGCCACCACTCGCACGAAATTCTGGGGAAAATACTTCTGCAAAAAAACAAAACCCAAGCCGGCGGAAATTGCTAAAACGGGTGCGATCTCGGCGTTGTAATGCATACCTAAATCCCATCTTGAGGGCGCGCTACTCAGAAATCGAGGGACAAAATTTAACAAAATCATGGGTAAAGTAGGCAAATATAAAAGCGGTAATGCCAAAAAACTCCAAAAACTCAAAAAAACCGTTTTCATTTTTAACCATGGATAAAAAAGCTGAAAAGGTATGGTTCGCCAATCATATTTTTCTAAGTATTGATAAATACCGCCACTCAAAAAAGGGATAAAAACTTTTATGATAAAAATTCCATACGCCAACGCGCCCACAGCCATCATCACTGCCATTTTTCGCCATTCCGGCTTGTAAAACCACAGAAAAAAAGCAAAACCAACAGCCGAAACAAAAAACGTTTCTTTTAGCGAGAGCATTAAAATAAAAAAGAGAATTAATCGTTTTTGCCAACCTTTAATGGCTGCCAAAAAAGCCAAAGCTAGCCAAAATCCCATGATTGTCACTTCGTGAAAATCGGTGATGACTGCATTTTGCGTACCGACAAATAAAAAAAAGCTTGTTAAAACAGCCAAAGCTAATTCGGCGCGCTTGGTTAAATTTTTAACAGCAAAATAAATGACCAAACCGGTTGCACTAATTGCCAGTGCTTGAACAAGAAGTAGCGCTTCGCTGCGGTTGGTCAGCCAGTAAATGGGCGCCAACATTGTAATGCCGGGATGAAAATGATCCGCCCAAATAATTTTTTGACCAATGGTGTAGTGATCAATTACCGGGGGTTGAAATTGAGCCAGCCTGCGAATAGCTTGATCATAAATACCAAAATCATAGTAAAAAACTTCAAACTGCCAAAAGCGGTTTAAAGACACCACACTTGCCGTATAAAAGAAAAAAATTGTGATTATTAAAGCCATGCTTAACCAAATTTTTGACTGATAAATCTTTATCTTACGCAAAAGAAAATTTAATTTTTTCTGGATGGCTGAAGTAGAATGATTTTTAGTTTGCATAAAGTGAAGCCTAACGATTGATACTGACCGATCTGAAAGATCTGGCCGATCCAGTCGATGCAGTCAACCTATCAGTTCTATCAGATCTAACCGATCTAATCGATCTATCTGATCTTAAAGTCGATTTATCAGATCTAACCGATCTACTCGATCTAGCCAATCTAGCCGATCTCTCAAAATTATCTCACGTTCTTGTTGTCTTGCAAATTTTTCATACTAAATAACTAAACTGATCATTCAAAAAGCTTTGATTTATAGTAAACTCAAAATCAAATAGCAGATTGGATATAGCAAACCTCTTGGATGGTGAATTGAGTAAGACACGAACCGCCATTTCTTTTTGAGAGTGCTGAATTTTGAAGCTCATATATATTAGACTTGTCGCACAATAACAACACGATTCATTTGTATCAAATTAATTCATGTTCCTATTGCGCGACAAATCTCTTCCTGATTGAAAAAATATGATAATTGCTAAACCACTTCAATCAGCATATTGCCAAACTATAGTCGTTGGTCGCTTGCCCAAAGATCAAGAAAAGCTGAATGAATGGCTCAAAAATACTACAAGAGTCATTACACTTAATCAACAACATACGGCTAAAGTAATAATTGAGAAAACATCCAATCAAGAAAAACAAACAAATCTTGATCCTGAGTTAAAAATCAATTCCGACCCGGCCGATGCCATTTTAACGGATTATCCCAAAACAGCCCTGCTTATCAAAACTGCCGATTGCGTGCCAATTTTGCTCGCCCACTACCCTTCCGAAACCAACGCAAAACAACCACCTCTCGCCGTTGGCGCGATTCATGCCGGCAGAAAAGGTACTAATTCGCAAATTTTACTTAAAACTCTTGAATTACTAATCAGAAATTGGGGAAGTGGTTTTACGAAAATATGGCTTGGTCCCCATATTTGTTCAAATTGTTATGAAATAAATAGAGCAACCCATGAAAAATTTCATCTGGCAGAAAAATTATTATGGCAGTGTGAAAGCGTTTTGCCCAAAAATAATTATCAATTTTCCCAAAGCAACCAATGCACTCATCATCATTCGAGAAATTGGTTTTCCTATCGCAAAGAAGGCAAAGGCGTGCCAATGAATTGGAGTGGGATATATTTTTCTCTTGAATCAACTTAAAACAAATAAAAAAATGATAGGTCATTCTTAAGATTTTTCTGACTTCATTGCTGAATATTAAATTTTGCAGATATAGAACATTTATTAAATTACTTTAGAGCAATCACAAAACGAAATAACACTTTTTTTATCGGGCGTTTGATCTGGTTTAGAGCAAGGGAAATTTGACATTTGATTTTTAGAAAGATATGGATTTTGGAATGTTTCCAAGACACTTGAGATTAATAACCACCGCTAATTGATGAAACAACCGACAAAAAGAATAACTAACAATAACTTCAGCAGATCATGCGCTTACTATATAATAGTCTAAATGGATTCTAAAAAAAATATTTCTCTTCCACCGGAAATTCATGGCAAAAAAGAAGCGATTGCTAAAGGAAAAGCGCAAAAACAGGAATTAATTATTTTGGTTCCCGGTTGGCTAGATCATTTTCACTCCATGAGTAGTTTAGAAAAATTTTTACTCCAAGCTAATAAGCCAGCATATACTTTTTCTCCCCAACCCAGTAACGGTTCCATGGCGATTAGTGATTTAGCTCAATATTTAAAAGTTGAAATAATGAGTGTTTTTGAAGAAACTCAAGTGCCAGTCAAACTAGTTTGTTTCTCCATGGGTGGATTAATTGCTAGATACTCTTTACAAAAATTGGAATGTGCCCCTTATTGCTCCAAACTTATTACAATCGCCACACCACACATGGGCACAATGACAGCCTATGTCGCCAATCAACCCGGATTTATGCAAATGCGCCCAACTAGCCAGTGGCTAATTTCATTGAATAAAAACTTACCAAAATTACAAACACCCATTACTTCAATTTGGTCACCTTTTGATACGGCCATTATCCCTTCAAGTAGTTCATATTTACCCTTTCACAAAAATATCAAAATTCTTTCGCCAATTCATGCTTTAATGCTCAAAGACATGAGAATTCACAAAGCAGTGTTAAAATCATTAAACCACTACGGACTTACGCCCGCGGATTCCTAGAATGCAAGCCTCGCTTGTCCTGAGTCTTCTTTTTCCTAGCACCCAACATAGCTCTCTCATAACCAAATGACAGTCTTAACTTGCTCTACACCAGATGAAGAATCCGATAAAAAAGTGTTATTTCGTTTTGTGTTTTCTATATAAATATGGAAGACTCAGGAACCAGATTTACCCCCGAACTTACGCCCGCGGATCTTCTAAGGAGCATTAGACACATAGCGTACAAGTGAACATTAAGATTTTTCACTAGACTTGTTGCGCAATAACAAGACGATCACTTTGCTGATCTGTTAATCGTTTTCTGATTTTATACTGAAATAAATGTAATTAAGATTGTTTAATTATTGATAATACTCGACAACCAGTTGAGGAGCATTGGATTTGGAACTGTCCATGCTGTGCACAAAGTGTCTTCCGTATGCATCTCCCCGACCCTCAATAATAATGCCTAAATTTTTCCCTGATTGCCATTCAGCATTCTTTACAACTTCTTGCACAACCGAAGTAACATCTCCCAATTGATACCATACACCTGTTTTCCATTGCACGTTACTGACTACCACCGCCGATGCCGAAGTTAGACGCTGCGCACTTGGCAAGTTAGAATTAGAAAATACTTGGCTCATTGGATTAATCACTCCTCTAATTCGCAAAGAGATGGAAATCCATGAATTTTGAACCGATCTAACTCTGATTTTTGCGGATTTAATTTGCGCATTTTTGGGAATTTTCACCGTCGAAAATTGCAAACCGGTGAAACTTTCAGTTTGACTACCACCATTTCCTATCCATAATTGTTTGGAATTGGCAGGATAAGTTGAATCGAGCTTTCCAGAGCCATCTTGATTAACATCTCCCGCACTCGCAGTTACTCGATATGTTTGTTTCACTAGCACACCACTTGGCTGAGGAGTTGGAGGTAAGGGCGTTGGTGTTATAACCGGAGATGGAGTTGGTGTGATTATTGGAGTAGATGATGGGGTTGGAATTGGTGTGGGCGTTGGAGTAATCGATGGAGATGGCCTGGGAGTGGGTGTTACCACTGGAGTGGATGTCGGCTGTGCAGATGGCGTTGGTGTTATGACTGGACTGGGCAAAGGTGTTGGTGTGGGAGTGGATGAAGGCGTCACATTTATTACCATACCCGTTGCCGATCCCAAAACGTTAGAACCATCTCCTTTGGAACTTGCCATAACAGAAGTAGGCACACCATTCATAGAACCTGAAACCAAACTAATCGAAGCTTCTCCAACTTGCAAAGGTTCGAAAACAATTTGATACAACTCATAATTTTCCATTACTGAAAATGGGGTTGATACTCTTTGTTGATTCATATCATATGCCAACGCCGACAGTCTTAATTCTCCAGTGCTATTGGCGGAATTGATTAAAATTTCAGGTTGAAAAATGTTATTAGCTTGAGGAAGAAGAGTTCGCAAACTGGAATTATTAAGACCGGTTAAATTTATTGCAGAAATTCTTAATTGAGCAGGAGAAAATCTTAAGACGGTATCAATACCAACTACCGCTTCTCCAGCCGTATTGACTAGCACTCCCACAACGTGTGGTTCTCCCATTGTCGATTGAGTTGAGCCACTAAGCACAATTGAACCACTTGGCGCATTGGCATTCACTCCAAATAGTTGGGGGACAGTTGCATAAACCACTCCCAAACCAAGAGTTAAAAATGAGATGGTTATCACAAGCCAACTCTTTATTCCAAGTTTTTTCAGCAATGATCGCAATTTGTTTTTATTTTTAATTATCATAGTTTTTCAATTTGAGATGGTGAAGTCACATAAATAGTTTGATCACCTTGATACCAATCTAAAACACCGGTAATTCTAACTTTTGTCCCAACCGGATACATTTCTTGAGGATTTGAATCAAATTGATCATAGTTTTGCTCTTTAATCAAGGCTTTTACAAATCCCTTATGATGTTGAGCAAAACTAATTATTGTTTGTTTGCCACTATTAAAAGAATAGCCCAACACTCCTTCGATCTGCACCAATTGTCCATCGTGATTTAGCACCTCTTCGTTTGTGATGAGAATCGGTTGAGTGTTGGCAACAACTTGATTAGTGGTTGTAATCAATTGATTAGAATCGGTATTTAGTTGATTTTGTTCTGAAGAATTATTGCCGGATTGCATCGTGAGCAGAAATAAACCACTGATAATCAGTAGTATCGGAATGATAAAGAGTAGTTTTTTAAAGTTTGAATTTTGCATTGTCTTGTTTTAATTTATAGACTAATTCGGACTACCACTTTCAAGTGCAACTACGGCTCCGTCGGTACTTCGATACAGCACTAAACCATCTCCCACAACCCAAGCTGAGTACTCAGACCAGTATGGATCATAAACTGAACCTGCGTTGTGATAAATGTAGAAACCTCTGGGAACACGACGGGGATCCGGTCTTTGAGCAAAAGGTTGATCTACATAATGCGAAGATGAATAAGGTACATCATTGGTAGAAGTCACAAAATAAGATAACGGCTCAGAAGTAATTGGATTAGTATATGATCCTCTGGTTGCTGAACGATCAAGAATTCTTAAAGCATGAGCAATTGCCCAGTGACCTCCCAATAGATGATTGCCCGCCATAGAGATATTGGGTTGTTCGTCGGTAATCAAACTTGGCACAACCGTATTTCCCGGCGCACTCCATCCATACTCGCCATGCTGAATAAAGCGAATTTCTCCCGGTTGATAACCTGAGACAGTATTATCCAAGGGCATTTCCGCATATTTTGAATCCCATCGCCCATCGTACTGGTCACCACCTCTGGCAACTACATAAGCTATTTGAGAACCATTTTCTAATGTTTTAACCACCGGCTGTGGACCCATGGGCATGTAATCATTGTCGCCATAGCCACCATGACCAACGTTGGCAATAAACGCCTGATTACCATTATCTAGTCGGATAGCTAATAAAGCTTGTTGATTTCTGTTTGCGGTTAAATTCGAGCGAATTAATGAGTTCGTTGTGGGCCAAGGACTCCAAGTCCAAAGCGTACCCCAATCCAATCTTAATTTAACCAACACAACTCCGGATTGATCAGCGATTACCGGCCAACCGTTCAAGACTTCAGCGGCATTTGCATTACTCATAACGTCACCTGCTACTCGACCGTTAATTGCGTTCACAGATTGTTGCCAATTCACTTGACCATTGCCGGCATTAAGAGAAACGATGCTTAAATCCTGACCGACAAAAATCACTGAATTTCTGGAAGATGAAAATGATGGCGGAGTATGAATTGCTGAAGTATGTTGATACTGCCAAACCGGAGCCATATTTGCAGTGTTGATGGCCAATGCTAAATTTCCCGTAGTTACAAAAACACGATCTCCTACTAATGCCGGTGGTAACGGAGCGGTACTTCCCCGACCTGTTTGAGTTGATCCTAAAGTTGAACCTGTTTGTGCATTCAGTTTGTGCACAGTGCCATCTGTTGATAAAGCAAAAACTGCGTTGGTGGATGAATCATAGGCCACCGTTGAATTAATCGTACCGATGTCAGATCTGTTCCAAACCACCGATCCGGTCTGAGCATCGAGAGCAAAAACACCTCTTGTGCCGGCTCCCATATAAACTCTTCCACCACCAGTCACCGGTTGAACATTTCTGGGCAAGCGGAACTTGCCACTGGAAACGGCACCTGTGGCGGTTGGACCGTTCCACGACCACTTCCATCGCCAAGGATATGAGACCTCCAAAGGTTGATAGCTCGTGCGTTGCGCATTGTAACCATGTTGTGACCAACTTGAGGATTGACCAATAGGCGTTGCAGAAGGAGTTGGAGTTGGCTGTGGAGTAATAATCGGAGTTGGCGAAGGAGTTGGGGTTGGCGTAATGATTGGTGTGGGAACCGGAGTTGCAGTTGGAGTCACAACAGGAGTTGCCGAGGGAGGTGGTGATTGAGAAGCCAAATGCTTATACACAACAGCAAAATCTAAAGAGTTGGTTAGTCCATCAACGAATTGATCTTCCAATCCAGATGTGGATTGCCACCAAATTTGCAACAATCTCAAAACATCCAAATGCGAAACAACGCCATCTGAATTAACGTCTCCATTCCTAATGATTGGAGTTGGCACCGGGGTATTGGAAGGCAAAATGGTTGGCACAGGTGAAGAAGGCGGGATTGTGGGCGTGGGAATATAGCCAGGGTCACTAGTTTGTCTAATCATAAACGCTGTATCTGAAATTAATTGATTAATTGGAAAAGAAATGGAGCCATTTGAAGAATTAACTGTTGAGGACGTCGTTATATCTCCAGTAGCAGTGTTGTAATTTTCAATTATGTACTCTCCATTTGAAAAGCCATTTAAAGTAATAGTTCCGGAAACGGCTGAAGGGTTGGGTTGCGTCCATGAATAACCAACATTTCTAACCCAAAGATGAGCTCGATTTTTGGACGGATTTTTTTGACCGACAGCTTGGATTTGAGCTTGAGACGCTTGAACTTCCGCCGGCACGTATCCTCCTTGATGCACATCAAGTTTTGCTACAAATTTGGCAAAAGCTTTAACTTTTTCCTTGATATTAACTCCTTGAGGAGTGGTATGTTCAGTAAACCAATAAAATGGAGAAGAAAGCCCAGCTTGATGAAGACCAGACCAAATCATTGTGTGAAACCAAATGCCGGGATTACTTTGCAATAGGCGGGTATCATCTATACCAATTTCTCCCATAATTACCGGTTTCCCCACCGCATCTTGAAAAACCCTGTCTGACATTGCCAGCATCCAGGCTGAAGTGTCGTTGGTGTAATTTCTTGGGCTTAATTGAGGATTGTTTGAATACTCATGAACATCGGCATAACTCATGTGAGAGAAGATGGATTTGACATTCCAAAACTCTGGTCGCCAACAACACCAAAATGAAGTGGTTGTCATTTGCGGGTGGGAGTTCAAATCTTGAATAAATTTACCAAACGCTTCCGCAACTCGCCAGTGAGGCGATGTGCCAGAATTGGGCGGATCAGCATCCGGTGGGCCTTCATTATTCAATTCCCAAGAATGAACATTTGGTGAGTATCCCCAGCGAGCGACAATATAACGATACCATTGTTGCAACAACCAACGAGCCTTGGTGTTATCTGGCTGATAATAACCGCCGTCGCAACCTGTTGTTGAGGTATCAGCTTTGTCGGTAAATAAAGTGGCGGGATCATATTGACAACCCTGAGGAATTTGAGTAGAGGTATCTACCAAATGATTTTGAATCCAATCATTTTTATCATGCACTACATATTTAAAGTAAATGCCGTTTTTTTCTGCTTCCTCCAACTGCCAATCTACAAAAGCCGCTGAACGATGATCAACATAGGTGTGAATGTCCGCTTTTGGATTTCGTATTACTTCTCCTCCAAAAGATCCGCCGGATAATATTTCTTTCACAGAAAATTCATCAATGTTGACTTTGCCGGCACTGACATTTTCTAAATATAGCGAAATGTCCGAATATTCTGTTGGACCGGAATTAAAGGTGAATTCTCTCTCCACCCATCCAGTTGAATTGCCTTGATGTGGTACTAAAACAGGATTATTCATTAAAGCCGATGAAACTTGAGTAGGACTTGAATCTATGCCCAAGAAATTATGACTCTTCACCACAAATCCGGAAGGTTCCGATTGATTAATTGGACCTGAAAGATTTTGAGCTTTGTATCTAATAAAAACTCGATAATTAGTGTTGAGTTTAAGCGGTGTGTTAAACATGGGATTCGCCCAGTCGGAAAGCCAATATCGGAAATTTTCCGGATAGGATAATTCATAAGACAGTTCGCTGGAGGGAGCTTTTTCTCTCCATGACAACCTGTTCATGAAACCTTCATTGCCGTGTTGTTCGCCTGCGGGAATCCAACGTGCCCAATTGCCGGAATAAATACCAAGTCCACCCATCCAAGCTCGAGAAATATTCATGCCTGTGTCTTTAAATTGAGCATAATCGTAACTTCCAGATGCGTCCCAATAAATTGGACCCAGTGGCCAAAATAAGGATCCATTGGAAAATTGAAAATAGCGAGAATCTTGCGAACTGACTCCAATAAATCCTGGTTTAGTTGGATTTGTAGCAGAAAACTGTAGTAATTGCGATTCTGCAGTGCCAGACGAATCTTGAGCGGTGATTTTAATTGAGTGCTGTCCAATTTCTTGAGGCGAATATCGAATTATCCATGCGTACTGATTTGATTCTTTGAATCGTTGTTGAGATCCAGTGCCAGTTCTTTCAACTAAATTGGTATAAAAAGCCGGTTGAGAGACGGTTTTTCCAGAGGGAGTGGTAATTATTGCGTTGACTGTTACACCGGTTCCGGCCGGTATGCCAGAGGGCGGATTTGGTTCATAGATAAATAAGGGATGTTTGGCTGAAGTGTCAACTTGAAATCTCAATTCAAATTTTTCGTAAACAGGAACGTTTTGATTGTTTGCAGATAAATTATTTACTGAAATTGCTTGAGCTAAATTTGAAGATGAAAGGAATAAGGTGAGGAAAAGTAAAAAATTAAAGCTGACTTGATACAAGATATGCTTAATTTGAATCATGATCTTTTTTGTTCTTTAGATAACAAAATAATTATTACAGATTATTTTAGAAATGCAAATGCAATATTATGTCTGCTGAAGGAAAAAAAATTGCGCGGATGGGCAAAGCCCATCCGCGCAATAAAAAAGCTTCACAAATAACTTACATATCCATACCACCGCCCATGGCAGGCATGTCTTTCTTGGGTTCAGGCAGTTCGGTAATCAAGCACTCGGTGGTCAAAATCATTGAACCGACACTGGCTGCATTTTGCAAAGCAGCAATTTCAACTTTTGCCGGCTCGATAATGCCTTTTTTAATCATATCGCCAAAAGTGCTGGAAATTACATCGTAACCAAAATTGGCATCATTTTGCGACTTAATTTTTTCCACCACTACCCCATCATCATCACCGTTATTCTTAGCCAACATGCGCAGTGGCATTTCCAAAACATCTCTAACCAAGTCTATACCCATTTGTTCATCCACATGATCCGATTTGAGTTTGGAAAGCACTTTGCCAGCTTGAATATAGGTGACACCACCACCAGGAATAATCCCTTCTTCAATAGCCGCTTTTAAGGCTTCTTTGGCGTCTTTAACTCGCTCTTGCAAGTTCTTCATCTCAATTTCGGTGGAAGCACCAACTTGAATTACAGCCACACCTCCAGCCAATTTAGCTTTGCGTTCTTGCAATTTTTCCTTGTCAAAGTCGGAAGTGGTTTTCTCGATTTGAGCTTGAATTTGAGCCACTCTGGCATCAATATCTGATTGGGTGCCTTTTCCACCTACGACAACCGTCTCGTCTTTACTGGAGCGAACACTATCGGCGCGACCTAAGTCTTCAACCGAAGCATCTTTTAATTGACGACCAGTTTCGGAAGAAATGAGATTGGCGCCGGTCAAGACCGCCAAATCCATGAGCATTTCTTTCTTACGATCACCAAAGCCGGGAGCTTTAACCGCCAAAACATTGAAAGTTCCTCTTAATTTATTGACAACCAAAGTTGTCAAGGCTTCGCCATCAATATCATCGGCGATGATGACCAAATCTTTTGAAACCTTCATAAATTGTTCAAGCAGTGGCAAGAGATCTTGAATGCTGGAAACTTTTTGATCGGTAATTAGGATGTAGGGATTTTTAATTTCCGCTTCCATAGAGTCGGAATCGGTGACAAAGTAAGGAGAGGCATAACCTTTATCCATTACCATACCTTGCTTGTGATCAATGGTAATGTCCATGGTTTTTCCTTCTTCCACTTCAACCACACCATCTTTACCAACCAATTTCAAAGCTTCCGCCACTTTTTTACCGATATCTTCATTTTGTGCTGAAATAGTTGCCACTTTTTCCCAGTCCGCTTGTTTGACCGGTTTGGCCAGACGACGTACTTCTTCCACAACTGCGGCCACCGCTTTATCGATGCCTTTTTTCATGATCATGGGGTTGGCGCCGGCAGTCACATACTTCATACCTTTATTGCTAATTTGAGCAGCAAGCAAAGTAGCCGTGGTGGTACCATCTCCGGCCGCATCGTTGGTTTTGTTGGCTGCTTCTTTAACTAATTGAGCACCCATATTTTCAAACTTGTCCTCAAGAGTGATTTCTTTGGCAACAGAAACACCGTCATGAATCACGTTGGGCGCTCCCCAAGAACGATCGATTGCCACATTGCGACCTTTAGGGCCCAAAGTAGTAATCACTGCTGAGGCTAATTTGTTAATACCGACAAGCATTTTTTGTCGGGCGTCATCGGAAAAGACTAATTGTTTTGCTGGCATAAATTTCCTTTCAATTTATCATTAATTTGTTTAATACTTAACTAATTGTGGCGAGAATATCTTCAAATTTTAAAAATTGATACTCAATGTCGCCAATTTTAAAATCGTTGCCACCCCATTTTTTGTAAATGACTTTGTCGCCTTTTTTGACGGCCGGAACGATTTCTTTTCCATCATCCCAAATTGAACCACCCACGGCTAAAACAACACCATGCTGAGGTTTTTCATCATGAGAATCCGGTAAAATAATTCCGGAAGCAGTTTGTTTTTCAACTTCTGCCGGTTGGACCAAAACATAACCAGCCAAAGGTTTGACATTTGCAATATTGAGCACTGTTGGCATATTTGACCTCCTTTTGGGTAATTTTACTGACTATTACTTGTTTTTAGCAGAAAACTTTATTAACTGCTAAGTAGCAGATATCTTAAGAGAGTGCTAACAGAACGTCAAGGGGCAAATTTTAAGCTGAAGGACTAACAGTTTTCGCAGATGCGCTGGTTTCTTGTTCAGTCTCGGGTGATAAATCTGATTCTTGGACGCTCACAATTTGTTGATCTCCCTGTTCGGTGACTTTCACCACTCTGGCCAACAAAAAACCTTCGCAATCTATACCTCTGTAGCGGAAGTATTCGTTTAAGGCTTCTTGAATCATTTCTTCGATTTTTTGTCGATGTTGCTTTACTTGATCTAAACTCACTTCAGAAATAATATTGGCAATTTTACTGCGTGATACCGGTCGCACCACTTTAGATACAACATTTTCACCAATATTTTCCCATAATTCGGGCGCATTATGCCTGTCGATGCGAAAAAGTATTGATCCTTCAACTTTAACATCTTGACCATCCGATGTGGTGGCGTGCACAGGCGTATCACCTAAAGCTTCTTTATTATTGGAATAATCAAAACCGTCTCGAATTGAAAATTCAATAATTTGAGCATTAAATAATTTAACTACTTGCCAAAAGGGAATTTTTAAGTGCAATCCCGGTCCCCAAACTCTTGGCAAAATTCCTCGACCACGATCATAGACACAGGCTACGTGTCCTGGCGGAACGGAGATGAAAAAACCACCAACAACTTCGTCGGCTAAAAATGAAACTACCAATTTATCAAATTCCATAACTGTATTGTAGCTTAGCTCTTCTGCTTTGTCACATGTGGCAAGCTGAAGTTCAATTCGGTTTTTTAATCCGCCTACTCTTATTTGACAATGTGATATTTGTTTAGCCTGATGTGGCATTCTCAAAAAGAATACGAACCGTGTTGTTATCGTGCGACAGTCTAATGCAGATTTGCTTGTTTGGATACTGGCTGAGCGATTATCCCAATCCTATTTTGTTTCGACCAAAACTTTTTCTTCATTTTCTTGAGGTAGTGATTTTTTCTCCTTATATTCTTCAAATTTGAAGAAAAAAAGCTTGTACAAGCCCAAAACAATGCTAAATGAAAAAGTGGTGATTAAAAATAATACTTTTCCTGCCGGCATAAATAGAAAAAGAAAAAAAGACACAATCGGAATAATTAATTGAGCTTTCAGTGCTCGACTTCTAGATAAGGAGCCGGCCGGTGCCGCCAAAACCGAAATGGTTTCCATAATAAATAACAGTAAAATACTCCATAACACCAACCAAACACTTCTTTCTGAAAGATCAAAACCCCAAAACATTAAATTAAAAGGTAAAGCAATTTCTTGAAATAAGGGAAAAGGATAAAGCAAGGGCAAATCATCGCCTTTTAAACCTGTTTGGAAAATTTGCCAAACAATTAACGCCACCATAATTTATAAAAATAGATTTAAAACTTCGGCAAAAACTAACTTTGGTTTCGCTTTTAAGAC
>CAZTME010000021.1:0-15151 GCA_964614795.1 uncultured Pseudomonadales bacterium
TCCCACCTAATTTCTGTTGGATTTCACTTGGATTGATATCGGTGTTTGAAATTACCGCCACACGATCATGAGTGCGTTCTGGCACTTGATTGAGGACTAATTTGAGTTCACTAATTGCTAAATCTGGAGCAAAACCCAGATAAAATGCATGAGCAGATACCATATTTACTTAATGCTGATCGATTCAACAGAAACTCGAGTGAGTGCCTGGCGATGACCGCGAGTTTTTCGATAGCGAGATTTGGATTTATACTTAAATACTCTAATTTTTTCACCTTTGAGTTCCTTAATCACTTTCAACGTGACGCTGGCGCCGGCAACCAAAGGTTGTCCAACTTTGACTTCTTCTCCATTTTTTGTGAGTAAAACATCCGAGATGACAAGAGAATCTTTTCCTTCCGTTTCCAATCGATCAACATCCAGACTATCACCTTCGTGAATAAGGTATTGTTTTCCTTGAATTTGAATTATGGCGTATTTCATATTACTCCTTTATAGATACGTATCCAGAAGGGAGATTATACCACGATAAAGAACTATTGTGGGAGAGAGCTGTGGAAGAGCTGAAAGCAATGCCTAAAGCCCAAGTGAAGGCCAAAATGGAGCTACCTCCGTAAGACAAAAAGGGTAAAGTTAAACCGGTGATAGGCAGTAAGCCCATATTCATGCCTAGAGAAACAAAAATTTGAAGAAATAAGGCGGTTAAAATTATCGTTGAAAATAAGTATTGTGAAGAAGAAGAATTAAGATTAAAAATATGTTGATAGAAAGTAGCCAACAGTGAGATTAGCAAAATCAACACGATGAGTGAGCCAATGAGACCGAATTGCTCGGCAAAAGCCGCAAACCAAAAATCGGTGTTTTTTTCCGGTAAAAAAGCTAAGTTGCTTTGTGAGCCATTGTTCCAGCCTCGGCCAAAAAGACCGCCGTGGCCAATGGCGATATGAGCTTGCAGGGCATTGTAATGTAGAGCCGATTGATCCAGAGAAGCACCTAAAAAATCTGTCACTCTTTCTTTTTGATAAGGATGAAGAAGTAAAAACCAAGAAAATAATAAAATTGAAATTGAAGAAGCTAACAAAATTAAAATAGTTTTTAGCGAAAAACGACCAAACCAAATCACGGAAAGCAAACTGCTGGCTAGTAAAAGTGTGGTGCTAAAGTTAGGAGAAACAAAAATTAGGGTTAGAATTGGGCCGATTAAGAAAAAAATGTATTTCAATCTTTGCCAGTCACCCAATTTAGAGTGTGCAATAACACTTACTCCTAAAGCTAAGACAGGTAAAGCGAATTGCGAGGGTTGGAGACTAATAAAATAAAGATCGATCCAACGAGCAGTGTTGCGAGTTGTTTCTTGAAGAATGAATGGTATTAGTAAAAGCCCGATAGTTCCAAAATATAGCCACCAACGCATGGAGAGCCATTTGTAAAATGGGATTTGCGAAGAAATGATAAATGTGATTAATCCAAGTAAGGCAAAGATAGCTTGTCGCGGCCACAGCGCCGGCGCTGTGGCCGCTAAAGACAAAACACTTATGCTAAAAAGAGTTAACAATAAAACTAAAATTAGCCACCGATGCATCAACTTACTTTATCACACCGATCTTATCGTACAAGAGCAACAAAATAGATTTGTTGCAAGTTGAGTTTGAATGATCAATCCCAAAATCATCAACTCTCCAGATTATTTGTGCTAAAGCGATCAATTCCAAGCTCACCAACTCTTCAGCTCATGTGAGCTAAAGCGATCAAATCACAATTTTCAACGTATCTCCCCTACTTAGTTTGACATTGGTTTTAGCTTCAATTTCAAGTTGTAGATCTTCCGGCCAGGATGGTGCTTCAACTTTGGCAAGTTGAGAGAAATGCAAACCCTCTTTTTTGCGTAATTGCTGAATACTGCGTATTAACTCTCGAGCCTCTCCCTCAGCTTTTAGTTGGGGAGTAATTTGAGTATCCAACTCAATAATAATGGCGTTGGATTTATCCATTTTTTCCGGCCAAACCACATTTTTCACATTTAACTCCTCTTTGAGAACTTGAATTAATTCGGTCTTCAATTCTCTTGATAAGGCAGCCCAGATTTTTTGATCGCTTAAACTCATCTGTTTTATTTCCAGGCTTGTGAGAGGCTGACGCACTTTTATGGATGCTGTGGCTCTATTTGCTAATCCGACTTCCACCACTTCTCGTACCAATTTCATGACTTGTAAAAGCTGAATGTCCGGTTTTTGTTTATTTGTTGGCCAATCTGTCAAATGAATACTGCTTTGATTCGAGACCACTTGATGATAGACAAATTCGGCAAAAAACGGTGTAATTGGTGCGGAAACTTTAGCTAAAGTTACCAAGCTCCAGCCAAAAATTTGCGTGGATAAGCCACCGGGGTCGGCTTTCAATCTTTCTCGCGATCTTCTTAAGTACCAAGTGGAAAGATCATTAATACAAGAGATTATTTCTCTGCTGGCGGAAACTACATCATATTGATCAAATGCTTTGGTTGTATTTCTAATTAATAAATTAATTCTGGCAATCAACCATTTATCCATGACGTTTTCAGCCTTGATATCTTCAGAAAGATCAAAGGTTAAAGTCAAATTGGGTTGAAGCATTTTATAAAACGATAAGCAGTTATACCAAATGACGAAGACTTTTTTTCTTAAATCGGAGACTTCTTTTTCGCTGAAGTTAAGATTCTCGCCTTTCATCACCGTAGAACTCATTAAATAAAGTCTTAGACTATCAACTCCATATTGATCGATTACCTTCATGGGATCGGGATAATTGTTTTTAGATTTACTCATTTTGCTACCATCTTCGGCTAAAATAGTGCCGGTTGTGAGTGTGTGTTCAACCGCTGGCTGGCCAAAAATCCCCACTGACATGACATGCATGGTATAAAACCAAGCTCGTGTTTGAGCAATATACTCACTCACAAATTGAGCCGGATAAGTTTGTTCAAACAATTTTTTGTTTTCAAAAGGGTAATGTTTTGAAGCAAAAGGCATGGAGCCGGATTCGACCCAGCAATCAAAAACTTCAGGAATTCTTTTGCCAATAATAGTTTTTTGATCATCCACATAAATTTCAAGAGCGTCTAAAAATTCTCGGTGTAAGTCCGAAAGTTCATCGACTGCTTTGGGATTAACCGCCCAAGTTCGCAATTCTGCCAAAGAGCCGATTATTCTTCGATAGGTTTTTTGAGCACCATCTTTTTCAACTTTTGCCTCCCAAATGGGCATGGGTGTGCCCCAATATCGTGAGCGTGATATGTTCCAATCCGGTGCAGTAGCTAGTCCTTTACCAAAGCGTCCCTCTTTTAAATGTTTCGGATACCAAGACATGCTTTTATTGGCTTTGATTAAGGATATTTTCATTTGTTGAACATCAATAAACCAAGCGGGCACAGCGTTAAAGTACAAAGGAGTGGCGCAACGATAGCAAAAAGGATAGGAGTGTTTGTATTTTTCGTGCTTAAATAATAAATTTCTTTTCTCAAGATCTTCAATAATTGTCAGTTCGGCTTTTTTATAAAATTGGCCAGCTACCAGCTCAACAAAAGGTAGGAATTTTCCTTGATCATCTAATGTTGGTACGAGAGGCAAATCTTTTTTTTGTGCTAATTTGTAATCGTCTTCACCAAAAAGTGCTGCCGTGTGAACGATGCCAGTGCCATCTTCCAAGCTGACAAAATCCCCATCTAAAACAGTCCAACCAGATTGTTTTTCGCTTTGTACATATGGAAAAAGTGGTTCGTATTTCTTATCAATCAATTCGGCTCCGGTTTTTTGCTGAAGGGTTTTGACCTTTTCTCCTGAGAAGACGACCTCAACACGATTATGAGCCAACCACACCGCTTCTTGATCATTAATGGCCACTAAATCGTATGTTGCTTTTGACTGAACAGCCAAAGCCACATTACCAGGCAGCGTCCAGGGAGTAGTCGTCCAGGCCAAAAAATATTCCGTGAACTTAGTTGAGGGTTGAGAAACTTTAAACTTGATGTAAACAGAGTTGTCTTCCACATCTTGATAGCTATTGTCCATGGCGATTTCAAAGTTAGAAAGCGGTGTTGCGCATCTGGGACAGTAGAGCACGACTTTGCGCCCCTCATAAACAAAATTTTTGTCATAGAGTTGTTTAAAGCCCCACCAAACCGATTCCATGTAGTTGTTATCCATGGTTTTGTAATTATGTTCAAAATCCACCCAGCGACCTAAGCGAGCGATAATTTTTTCCCATTCTTTGTCCAGTCGAAGCACTTCCGCACGGCAAGCAGAGTTAAAGTTATCTATGCCAATCTTTTCAATGCCTTTTTTTCCTCCGGAAATGCCCAGTTTTTTTTCAATCATGTTTTCAATAGGTAAGCCATGGCAGTCCCAACCCCACACGCGTTCAACGCGATATCCTTTCATTGTCCAGTATCTTGGTATCACATCTTTACTGGTTGAGCCAAGTAAGTGACCGTAATGAGGCATGCCGGTGGCAAATGGTGGACCATCATAAAATACGTATTGTTTATCCTGTGGTCGTTGATTAACAGATTGCTCGAAAGCCTTGGTTTTTTGCCAAAAATTAAGCACTTTTAATTCTTGCTCTGGTAAATTAGGTACTCCGCCGGGAAAAAAATCGACTTTTGAGTTAATTTGATCATCCGTCAAGATATTTTGATCATTGAGATGAGTGTTTGTTGGTTTTTTCACTTCTGCAGAAATAATATTTGTTAAGTTTTGATTTTTTTTCTGATTAGATGATAGTGTTTTCATGATTTTTTCTCAAAATAGCTACAAAAAAACCCAACCTGTGTGCAGTAAGCACAGGTCGGGGGTTCAGGTGGATGAACGGTACCACCCCGATTGGCAAAGTTTCGAACTTTGCCCACTTTTTTGTAGAGAGAATTAATTCTCTCGTGAAGGTTCTACTTGCAGGTTCAGCTTGACTCTACAGTGCAACGTCTGTTCCCGGGTTCTTCCTTCCGGCGTAGTTTACTTTGAGTAAACATTTGTTGTTGATTAACAACTCATGACGCAGGTTAAGTATAACACATTGATGAAAGTTTTTACTTCTTTCTTAAAAATGCGGGAATTTCAAATTCGGCATCGTAATCGGCACTGGTGGCTTGAGAGGAATCTTCTGGTTCTTCAGTATTATTTTGCGGATTATTGGAACGAGTGTTTTGATTAGAAATAAAACTGGAGGCCGGCGTGACAAAACTGGGTGTAGTAGTGGGAGAACTGGGTGTTTGTGAAAGTTGGGCCGTAGTCACTGGCTGGGTAAAGCCGGTTGGAGCTCTATCAATCACCGGTTGGCGAGGTGGCTCGGGTTGAGTTTGTGGTGATGAATTAATTCCCAAACGTTTATGAGAGTCTCGGCCAAAAGCGCCAAACATACTTTTTCCAGGAGAATAAAGTTCATCTTTTTCACCAAACCCGGTGGCAATGACACTAATTTTCAACTTATTACCCATGTTTTCGTTAATTGTGGCGCCAAAAATAATGTTGGCTCCCGGGTCGGAAGCGGCAGAAATAATTGCCGAAGCATCGGAAACTTCGCTCATGGTCATATCAGGACCACCAATAATGTTAAACAAAATGCCCTTGGCTCCTTCAATGGAAACTTCCAGAAGTGGTGAGGCGATGGCCATTCTGGCAGCCGTGGCGGCACGATTCTCACCGCTTGCTTCACCAATACCCATTAAGGCCGAGCCGGACTCGGTCATGATAGTTTTAACATCGGCAAAATCGACGTTGATCAAACCGGGAACAGTGATTAAATCCGAAATTCCCTGTACTCCTTGACCCAAGACATTATCTGCCAGCCTGAATGCATCAAGTAAAGTCATTTTTTTATCCACCACATCCATTAGGCGTTGATTAGGAATGACAATTAATGTGTCCACACTATCTTTAAGTTGACTGATGCCTTCTTCGGCTGCTTGCATTCTGCGAATGCCTTCAAAACTAAATGGTTTTGTAACAACGGCAACTGTGAGAGCTCCGGCTTCTTTGGCAATTTGGGCAATCACTGGAGAAGCACCGGTGCCGGTACCACCACCCATACCCGCGGTGATAAAAACCATATCGGTATCAAAGAGTAAATCCTTGAGTTTTTCGTATGATTCTTCGGCGGATGCCCGACCCACCTCCGGATCTGCTCCAGAGCCCAAACCACGTGTGTAATTTGAACCGATTTGTAATTTTGTTTCCGCTTTGGAAGTTAGTAAAGCTTGAGCATCGGTATTAACGGTGATAAATTCGACCCCCTGAATTAAGTTAGACTCAATCATGGAGTTGACGGCATTGCCTCCTCCTCCACCTACGCCAATCACTTTAATTTTTGCAAATGTGGTATTACTCGGTTTAACAAGTCCCATAAATTCTCATTTCTTGGCAGGATTTGGGTTTAATTTGGAAACTGACACAATTGATGCCAAGATTACTCTACTTATATCTATCTGTCAAGCTAAAGATTTAATTAATTTATACTTAGGGCATTAAATTTTGAAAAATCTGTTTGATTTTTTTAGTGATAGAACCGGGATTTAAATTTGAAAATAATGATGCAAGTTCAAAACCACCATTGGCTTTTTGTTCACCAAACAATCTGGCATATTCCAACAGACCAACGCTGCCGGCATAAGAAGGCTTGGTAATATCCAGAGTTAAACCATCCATTTCGGTGGGTGCTCCAATGCGAGCCGGTAATTTAAAATGTTGTTTGGCCAGTGTTAACAAACCCACTGTTTCGGCTCCTCCACCCACAATTACCAAGCCGGCAGGTAATTGAGTTAGAATTCTTTCCTTTTCTAGTTGTTCGTGAATTAATGAAAAAAGTTCTACAACTCTGGGAGCAATAATGCCGTCAACTAGTGTTTTTTTAGAAAGCACTGCCGAATGTTCATCATTACTTAAATCCGCCAGTCTTAATTCATCCGCTTTGCGTCTTCTAACACTAAAATCTTGTTTTGATTCTCCGGTAAGAGGTTTCATGGGTTTGAAAGACTCGTTGGAGAGGGATAACTTAATTTTTTCAGCTATGTCCATACTTACTTGACAACCAACCGCAATATCCTGAGTAATTAGATGAGCCCCAATGGGTACGGATCCGGAATATCTGAGTGAGCCATCTACGTAAGCACAAATTGAAGTACTGCCAGCGCCAATATCAATTAGCACCACACCCAACTCTTTTTCCGTTTCAGTTAGGATCACTCCGCTGGCTGAAAGTCCGGCGAAAACAAATCCATCCACCTGCAAGCCGAGATTTTCCATTACGCGAGTGGCATTTCTTAAAACCGGTGTTTTGGCGGCAATCACATGCACATCCGCCTCCAGTCTGATGCCAACCATGCCAATCGGATCGCGAATATCTTCTTGAGAATCAACTTTGTAGGTGTTGGGAATGACATGAATAATTTCCGTATCTGCCGGTAATGAAACCGCTCGAGCGGCCTCAATCACTCTGGCTACATCTTCCGGTGAAATTTCTTGCTGTGGTGAAGCAACGGCCACCACTCCTTTTGAATTAAGAGAATGTACGTGTCTTGGACCTCCAACGCTCATCCAAGCGGATCTTACTTCAAAACCTGCCATTCTTTCTGCCGCATCCAGACTTTCAGAAACTGTATTGACTACTTTTTCCAAGTCAATAATTTGCGAACGCTTCATGCCTTTTGAAGGAACAGCGCTTACTCCTATCACTTGAAGATTACCGGATTCCGGCAAGTGTTTAGCAATCAAAGTTACACATTTATCGGTGCCAATATCAATAGCGGTAATTATTTGTTCTTGAGGCATAAACTTTTATAGTAACTACAGCATAGCAAATTTACTCATTTCTGCGAAGTACTGGTAATTTTAAACGCAGATCAATTGAACCTTCTTCGCTTGACCAATTTTGATATTGATTGCTGGCAATAATCACTTGTAATTTTGCCAAATCGGTGAGAATTTCTTGAGGATTAAGTATAAAGATCATTGAAGATTGATCAAGACTCAATTGCAGTTCAATTGGTGAAATAATCTTTACTTGATAATTAAATTGTGTAGAAAAAAATGAGTTCAGAGCTAATAATGAATTATTTAGCCATTCTGGCACTAGTTGTGCGACTTGATTATTGGTATCTATATTTAAAATTGAGTTATTTACTTCAAAGTGTACATTGATTGGTTGTTGATTATCTAAAAATACCATTTCTCGATTTGGTAATACTCCAATTTTGTGATCATCTAACTTAAATGCATACTCAATTGACAGTTCTTCTATCATGCAATTTAATTGGTCCGGCCAAATAAATTGACAGTATTTAAGTGAGCCGGCAAATTGTTGTAATTGATTTTTTGTAAGTTCATAGTGATGATCTGAAAAAGCAGGTCGATTTAACAATGAGGATAACACTCGTTCCCATTGAGAATGACAAGGTTCGCTGTTCGGTTGTGTGCAATTAATGGTTTTAATGATGGGAAAAGAAGCAAAAACCTGTTGGGAAAAGTTTGTTTTTAGTATTAAAAATAATCCGCTGGAAAAACCTAGGCAACATACTATAAAAAACGAGATTACTGGCCAATGGAGAAATTTAAAATAATTGTCTCTCTTCGAATTGCGTTTAATTTTCGGTTGGACGGCCTGATGATTAATGACCGTTTTTTTTTGAAAAGAATGGTGTTTTTTTAACTTGATCATGATTGAGAAATATGTGTGATGAGATTAAGTAACTTTTGATGAGGCTCAAGCGATTGTTGAGGAATATTTCTAACTACATTTTTGAATTGATAATCGGCTAAAATTTCCATAACTGCAAATGGTGTTTTTTCATTTTGAGATATTACTTCACACCACTCAAGTTTTTTTTTAGCAAAATTGGCATTTTGTTGTTGCTCTTGGTTGGCGCTATTGGGTAGTGGAATAAAAACAGTTGGAACGTTCCAAGCAATTATTTCAGCAGTCGTATTGGCACCAGCTCTAGAAATCACCAAATTGGTGTGAGCATAACACCAAGCCAATTCGATGGGCGAAAGAGTTTTTCTTGGTTCGTAGTTTTTGTGATTGGTAATAACTTGATGATCCGGTCGGTCGCCGGTTTGATGAATAATGGGAATAGATGAATGTTTTAAAATGAATGGCAAAAGTTCGTGATTAAAAAAGTGTGAGCCAGTACTCCCGCCTAAAATTAAAATAAAAGGTAGATCTTTGTTCCACCACTCCGGTTTTTGGGTTTTGGAAATTAATGATAATCTCAAGGGTAAGCCCACTACCACGCTTTTTTCAGAAAATTTGTTATTTTTGGTATCACTAAAAGAAAGAGCTAATTTTTTGGCTAATTTTGCAACAAATCTATTACTTTGGCTAAGAGAAAATGTTTGTTCATGAGTTAAAATGGGTATGCGCAACAACCAAGAGGCGATGACTGTGGGTATAGAAACGTAACTACCAAAAGAAACTACGCAATCGGGTTTTTCTTTGTTTAAAATTTGAAAACTTCTCCATGTGGAAGTGATGATTTTTTGCCATTCAATTAAAGTTTTGGCTAATCCATACCAACCTGATCTACCGGAATTAATTTTATAAAAGCGCACATTCAATTTTTCAGCCTCTTTTTCCTCAGGACTAATTACAGCTAAATCTCGCATGGCTGAACTTCGACCAATCATGACAAAAGTTGCGGGAAAATTGATGGATTGAACATACTCAACCAAGGCAAAGGCTGGACTGGGATGACCACCGGTGAGTACTATTTTCATAAAATGATTATCCGGGTTTTTTTCTATTTTCTAAGTATATCCTGAAAACAATTGCCAATGCAAAAACGTTCATTAAAAGTGATGATCGACCATAGGAAACCAGAGGTAATGGAATGCCGGTTAATGGCACTAAAGCGGTAACTGCGGCTAGATTCAGAAAAGCTTGAAAAATTAACCATAGTAACAAACCCGTACCTAGTAATTGTGTTGGTGCACTGGCTTGTGAAATAATTTTTTTGCCTGAGAAAAAAATCATAAAATAAATCAATATAAGGATCATTAAACCGATCAAACCTGTTTCCTCACCAATAATTGCTCCAATTGAGTCGGTGGTGGCTTCAGGCACATAACTGAATTTTTGAGATGAATTGCCCAGTCCTTGACCAAACATCCCTCCTCTACCCAAAGCTAAAGTTAATTGCCGAACATGAAAACTGCTACCGAGCGGATCGCTTTCGGGATTGAAAAATGTTAACACTCTTTGCAAGCGATAGGGGGCAATGATAATTAAAATAATCAAGATTGGGATTGCCAAAGCGCCAATAATTAACAAATGTTTTAAAGCGTGACCGGATAAATAATAGAGAGAAATCACTAAAGCGACCAAAACTAGGAGTGAGCCCAAATCCGGTTGCAGGAGTAATAAAATAATTGGTAAAACCAAGCTGGAAATCAAAATGATAAAATTATCTTTAAAACGGCTTTGAGTCATCCAAGCTGAAGAACTCAAAATTAAAATAAATTTTAAAAATTCCACAGGTTGTATAACCATTGGGCCGACTTGAAGCCAACGACTGGCTCCATTTACTGTAACTCCCAATCCTGGAAATAGTGTTGCTAACATCAATAAGATCGCAAATCCATAGAGAATCAAGTGGGTTTTGAAATAAAATTTTATGGGAATGATTAAACCCAAAAGCCAAAAAATCATGGCCAAACCAATACCAATTAAATGATTGGAAAACAAACGAAGAGAATTATTAAAAATATTGTAACTTTGAGGTCCTGAAGCTTCAAAAACAAAAATCACTCCAATAATCAATAAAACAAAAATATTGATTAAATAAAGCCAGGGACTTAATGAAAAATTTCTTCTTTTCATTTAGGCAAGCATCAAATTTTTTACCACGACTCTAGAGTTTATTAAACTTGTCACACAATAACAACACGATTTGTTTCTCAAATTAATTCATGTTTTTATTGTGCGACATGTCTATTCAAAATAACCATTTGGTTGAGTATGTTAAAAATGTTTTCTCATTTTTTTTATCAACTCCAATTCTGATGAAAAAACCCGTTTCATCTTACAGAAGTGAGCCAAACACCAAAAATGGTTAATAAAATTTGCAACAACCAAGCTCTTTGTACGATTTTTGGCTCCTCCCACCCATATTTTTGTAAAGTAAGATGGATAGGAGCTGCCGGGAAAATTTTTCGTTTTAAGAATTTCTTTGACAAAAGTTGAATAAATGAAGTTGTAATTTCCACAACAAAAATAAAACCAATCACCACCAGAGCGAAAGGTTTACCAAGTAGTAAACCTACAACCGCCAAAGTGGCTCCAAAAGAGAGAGAGCCAACATCCCCCATAAATAATCGTGCGGGGAAGACATTAAAGTATAAAAATGAAATCAGCGAACCAATCCATAAAGCGATAAAGACAGCCAATGGCACATCCAAAATTGCAGCCGATAAAAACCACAAGCCAAACAAGGAAATCATGAGTGAGCCGGCCGCCAAGCCGTCAAGACCATCGGTGATGTTGACCGCATTGGCGAAGGCCACAATGATAAAAGTGGCAAAAGGCACATACCACCAGCCAATTGAAAAAGTACCAATAAAAGGAATATTAATAATAGAAATACCTAGCCAAAAATAAAGGAGTGAGCCAAGAATAAATCCCAGAGTCAATTGAAAAAATAACTTATGTTTCATGCTTAAACCGAAAAAACCTTTTCTGGCAAGTTGAAAGAATTTTTTTGTATCATCATATAAACCCAGGAGTCCAAAACCAATAAAGGCAAAAAATAAAATACTAACAACTGCCCAAGAATTGCCATGAATGCTGGTAATGGCGACACCTGCCTGCTCAAGAACGTAAATTAGTAAGGCAAATAAAGCTGAAACAACTAAAATAACCAAGAGTCCTCCGCCAATTGGCACGCCTTCTTTATGTTGATGAAAACGATTAAAAATTGAAGTGGCTTTTCCGAAAACATCTTTGGAAATTTGTTTTGCTCTTTGAAATCTTAAGGAGTAAAGCACATTGATAAAAGGAACAATAAAAGCGGAAGTCACCGCAAAAGAAGTTAACAATATTCCCAGCAGAAGCGATAAGGCTTGATTCATGATGAGGTAATTTTTATATCTCCACCCAGGGCAATTAATCTTTCCGGGAGTTCTTCATAGCCGCGATCAATTTGACCGATGTTGGTTAATGTGGTGACGCCTTTGGCTGCCAAGCCGGCGATTAATATTGTAGCTCCCTGACGAAGGTCATGAACTGCGCAAGTAGTGCCTCGCAACTGAGTTTTTCCAAAAATCCTTATCGCATGCTTTGCATTTGGAGTATCATCTTCCATATTAAAGTTATAGACCTTGTCTGGAAAAGTTACCTCGGGTTGATACTCTTCAATTTTGGCTCCCATTTGAACAAGCGCCCCGGTGTGTTGAAAGCGAGACTGCATAATTGTTTCATGCACAATGCTTTCACCCTCACATTGAGTTAATAGCGTTGTCATGAGTGGTTGCCAATCAGTCATAAAACCAGGATGAATTTGTGTTTCGATATCGGTGGCTACCAGTGGGCGATGATAGAAAAAACGAATGCCATACTGTCCCACTTCGTAGCCGGCATGGATTTCTCTCAATTTTTCCAAAAATGCTTCCAAATGTTCAGACTTAGCATTTTCAATAATGATGTCACCTTTGGTGGCAAGCGCCGCCACAGCATAGCTCACGGCTTCGTTTCGGTCGGGCATGATTTTATGAATGGCGCCATTAAGGCCTTGAACGCCATTAACTTCAATAATTTTTCCCGGTCTTCGACGAATTTGCGCTCCCATAGCGTTTAAAAACGTGATGAGATCGTCAATTTCCGGTTCTTCAGCGGAATTTTCAATAATTGTTTTGCCTTTAGCCAATGTTGCAGCCATAAGAATAGTTTCCGTGCCGGTGTGTGAGTTTTTTGAAAAACGGTATACACAGCCATGCAAACCGCTGGTTTGGGCTTCTATACCTTTTTTGGTTAGTTTGACTTTGGCACCCATGGCCTCCAAACCCGCAATGTGTCTATCCAGTGGCCGAGCACCTATTTTGTCGCCCCCGGGTAGCGGAACTATCGCTTGACCAAATTTTGCAAGCAAAACCGGCACAAACATGGAGGAAAAACGTCCTTGTTCTCCGGTTTCACTGGGAACTTGACTTAGTTTCATACCTTGTGGATTAATAAATAAGGCTCGCTCGCCTGCGGTTTTGGCAACGCCACCCAATTGATTGATAATTTTGGCGACTGTTTCAACATCGGCAATGCGAGAGAAATTAAGCAATCTTGACTCGGATGATCCAAGCAGAGCTGCTATCATTAATTTGTAGGATGCGTTTTTAGCTCCCCCCAGTCGAATTGAGCCACGTAAGGGATTTCCACCGGTAATGTGTAAAGTGCGCATGTTCTAAAGTATACACCGCTAGAAGAAAAAAAACATCATGACTTAAATAATTGAAAATAATTGAAAATGTGCCAAAAGCTTCATCAAGTTTCTGCATGAACATACTGCGCGAAAACTCTAGATACAGCAATACTCAGTTTATTGATGAAAGAATGCTAATTCCTCTTGAGTAAAACCTTTGAAAAATATTTCAGGGATTAAAGTAATTCCAAATTGATTTTTGGCTGAAGTGACAATGGTTTGAATAACACTCAAGTAATCTTCAGCTGTTGCGTAACCTAAATTTTCAATAAATGCTGCGTGATGATTGGATATGCGCGCATCCCCAATTTGTAGACCTTTTAGTTTTAATTTGTGCTCAATGAAGTAGCCAACACTGGGTGTGGGTAATCCGAGAGATTTTTGATTTTCGGAAGTTAGGTTATGAAAGATGCAACCGAGTGATCGTTGAGGTTGATGAGCTTTTTTTTCCGCCCAATGACGAGCAACTTGCAAAGCTTTGTTTTTTTCACCTTTGTAAAGACGTAAAATTACCTGAAGAATAATCTCGTTGCTTTGATGAAAGCGTGAGGTGTCATAGCCAAACTTCAATTCATTGGCTTTAAGCCAATAAATATTGCCTTCATCATTAATGACTTGAACCGCTATGACAAATTCACCCAGAAAGTGTGAGCCGCCGTGAATGTTATTGACAATGGCGCCGCCCAAAGTTGAAGGAATGCGCGCAAACCATTGCAAACCGGTTAAACCCTGAATAATTGTTTGTGTAATTAAGACTGGAAGGGCGGCGCCACTCTCAACCAATATATATTCATGTTTATAATTTGACTCATCATAATCAAGCTCTAAAAAATCCTGCTTCGAATCAAGTGCTTTGTATCTGGTTGTCTCGGCAAAGTCATTTTGTTGATTTTTTTCACCATCCCAATCTTTGATATCATCTGAAAACTCTTTTGGAGAAATGATCCTCCAATTATTGGCTTGATTACGAATAACCAAACCCTTAATTCCTCGATCGGCAATTAGAGTATTTGCTCCCCACCCCAACATCGTGATGGGAATATTTAATGAAAAAGCATTTTTTAATAACTGAGTTAAAACTTCAACATTTTTTACTTCAGCAAAATAATCGGCTGATCCGCCAATTCTTACAGTCGTGTACGGAGCCAGCGGTTCATTGGCTTTGATCAAAACATCTGAAATATTGTTTTGTAATTGAGAAATTATGTTCATATATTTAGTTTTCATGTGCTTCAAATTCGTTTAATGAATGCACTCTTCTATTTAAGAATTAAATCATGAACTTGATAAATATCACCGGCTCCTAAAGTTAAAATTATCGCATCCTCAGTTTTATAAACGGATAATTTTTTTGCCAATTCATCTATGGATTGGGAAGTATTCACATTGATTTTTGCATTATGTTTTTTGATTTCATCGGCTAAAGTGTTAATTTCAATCGGAGCTTCTTCACTTTCTCTTGCGGAAGGGAAAATCTTAAGTAAATATAAATTATCAATTTGAGCTAAAATTTGAACAAAATCATTCCAAAGCCTTCTGGTTCTTGAATAAGTGTGTGGTTGGAAAGCGACAATTAATTTTTTTTCACCCACCCACGCTTTGGCCGCTTCCAAAACAGCAAAAATTTCTCTAGGGTGATGAGCGTAATCATCGTATAACTCGCAATTACTCGCTTTGCCTTTGAACTCAAATCTTCTAAAAGTTGAGCGAAATGAAGCTAGA
>CAZTME010000022.1:0-14903 GCA_964614795.1 uncultured Pseudomonadales bacterium
AAATTATTCCTAAAAAACAAGAAAAATCGGTTTGGTTAAATCAGTGGTGGACACACAAATGTGGGCAAGGTTTGCACGAAACTTAAGTGAATAAAAACCAATAAAAACATCATTATTCCTAAGTGACGACGAAATAATGTAATGAGTAATAAAGGGTTTTTCAACCATTGGGCGCGCCAATTCAATCGAGTTAATATTCCCGGCAATAAAGTCACTAAAAACAAAATGGTTGCTAATACTCCAGCTTGGTTGCCAATACTTCTTAGTAAATACAGATCAATTTTCACGCCCGCAAGCACTGCTATCCAAATCGCCAACCATACTAATAATAGGGAAATTTCTATGCTGAAAAATATCAAATTAATTATTTTTTGATTAGCGAGAATCTTTTGTAACATACTCAAAATATTTTTTTCAATTCTACACGATATTTATGAAATTTTTTGTAATCTAAGCATTAATGAATTCATGCTTAAACCATTTTCTCGCCTGAAATTTTTGGGCAATGAATTATCTACTAATAACCAGCTCGCACCCTTGTTTACGCCATGATCACTGAGATAAATCATTTTTTTTCTTGTTTCTTCAGGGGTAAAACACTCCTCTTCCTCTTCATCATCAATTGTGATACTAGAAAAAATTGAAGCAGGAAATATCAAATCTGGATCAATTAAATCAAGAAGTCTTTCTGAATACAAACTGAGAGGATAGTGAGGCTCCTCACCATTTAGTCGATTACTAATCAATTCAGAATTACTAATAATGCCAATTCTAACTCCAAAAGATCTTAGATATCTCATCAGATAACCGATAGCCGGCGAAATAACAGATTGATTAAAATCGGGTGGAGGCGTGCGATAATTGGCTAGAAATGTTTCATCAATATCAAAAAAACAATAAATTTCTTGATTTGGATTAGCAAGCATCATTTGTTGAATTTTTTCTATTACTCTTTTACAAAATTCTTTTTCATCATCAATCAATTTATTATTGTTGAATCTATACAAAATCAAATTGAAATTTTTCAAATGTGATAAAAGCATTTCTGCTTTATAAGAAACTTCAATATCACAGCTTGACCAAAAATCTGCAAATGACATCTCATTCTTATTTGGTTCTTTTTCTGTCTTTATCATAAAAATAATTTATTCATTATTAACTAGAACTACATAGTGATTGTAAAAATAAATAAAATTATCGCGATTCATAATTATTAGCTAAGTGAAGAGCATAATTCTGAAGTAGTATTCCATACATTAAATACTTTTCAGCAGAATTCAAAGAGATATCGTCCTTATTTCTGCTTGATAGATCTTGAACTATTTTTAAAATGTATGGGGGCACCTCATGTTTTTTCAGAACTGATGACCATTTTTGAGCCTCTTCTAAAAAACGACTAGCAGCCTTATTTGAACCTCTTTGAGCCAAACTTGCTACCCGAAATAAATCGTTTGATAGCGAACCAGCAAGCATCATGGTGTCGTTCATAAAATTTTTTGAAAAAAATGCTTCGTTAATTCCTGATATTTTCTTTTAATTTTTTCACTTTGAATTTCGTTTTTCGTATTATTATCTCTCGGACGAATATTAATGAAAGAATTGTAATCAATCTCCTTTGTTTCTAGATCAATTCCTCCTCCCCATATATTTTTTTGCATAGAACCCATTTGTAATAAAATTTGCTCACCTTCAAAATGGCGATTCATTCCCGCACAACAAATTCCCTTTTCAATATCTATCACAGTTTTGATATAAACTTCAAATTCTTCGGCAAGCTCATTTATTTCCTGAGTTGAAAATGGCTCAGATTTTGTGATAATCATAATAATATAATAACAGAAAGATAAAGTAATAGACTGATGAGTGATGTTCAAATCTATTTCTAAATCTTCAAAGTGTAGTCACCCTCCGCAAAGTCTTGGATCAATAAACTGAGTAAGGTTTGATAGGGAATATTTTTTGTCAATACAAATTGCAGGGCTAGAGGGATTCGAACCCCCACGAGCGGTTTTGGAGACCGCCATGCTACCATTGACATCATAGCCCTATTTTTCGATCGACCATAATCTGGAGGCGCGAGCGGGATTTGAACCCGCGAATCCGAGGTTTTGCAGACCTGGCCATTAGACCGCTCTGGTATCGCGCCTTTGCCACTCTATGGAGTAGGATTATAACTGACAATTAATGATAAATTAAGGGCAGATTAATAGACAAGTGGTTTAATTTTCTATCGGTAAAAATTGATCTAAAGTGACAACAACTTCTTGAATTAAAGATGGGTCAATTGCGTTGCCGGTTGGAGGAGCGTTGCTATAAAGCAACTTGATCGTACCATCTTCCGCAATTTTCATTCTCGCAAAATTAGTATCAGGTGGGATAACGCCATCGGTGATTTGATAACGAGTTTTGCTGGCGAGATCATAAAAACGCATAGTTGTTAGCCAGCCATTTTCCGTTTTAGTGGGAAAATCATAAAAAAATTTGGTTTTATCTTTGGTTTTTCCATCTGAAAACCAATAAATCTGAAAAGTATAGTCAATAAATGTTACTTCATCATTCAATAAATCATACTTGAAAAGACCAAGTTCCGGAGCGTCAAAATTAACAAGAATCAAGGCGGTTTTCTCAAAATCCGTTTCACTTGCGGAAAAAAAATGATGAGCGTATCTGTCTTTGGGATCAGTAAAACGAATTGCGGGTAACTCAACAATCTGCCCAAAAATATTTACTTTCTCAATTTTGGTTTTAGAGCCCGCATAATCACGCATAGCTAAATCCAAGGATGGAGTAGTAGTTGGAGAAGTAGATTGCGAGACGACTTCATCATTTGTTTGAGTAGAAGCGGCTTGATTACCGGAAAAAAGATTAGAGTTATTTCTTAGGATCAAAACAATAGTTAAACTAAAAACAATCAGAGTTGAAACGCTTAAAATGATCAAAATGATAATCTGAAAATTTTTTTCTGCAGACTTTTTTTCAACCTCACTCATAGCTTCATCATAGCGCAAAAACTCAATACTTGTCTATCGAAGAATTTCCTCTTGTTTCAAAATAAATAGACTTTTATTCAAATGCGACCATTCTACTTTTCTGAAATCTGCCAACAAATCTTCAAACGCCTATAATCTTTTAATTTCAAAAGGAGTGCCTCAGGCCGGATAATCAAATCTCACCGCCGCAGTTTTCTCCGACATGTGATGCACCCGCAAAAATAATTCAATAAATGGGTCATCATATCCAGAAGAACCAATGTTAACAGCCAACACTCCTCTATCCACAGAAAAACCACCGGTGGCAATCACACCCACCATAGAAACACCGTTTAATATCACTTGCACTTTTTCACCAGCTTGAAAACCCATTTTTGCCAAATCCGACTTTCGCATAGTTGTTTTAATATTTCCAAAACCATCTGTCCACGCAATCAAGTTATTGGGAATTTCCGGAATATCTTTGATTTTTAAATCTTCAGTTAAAATTTTATAATCACCATCCACAACCTTAGCCACGCGCTCTGGAAAAAAATCTCGAGATCTAAATTGTGAGCCACTATCCGGGCAAGCAATATTTTTGAACTCAACTATATCTTTTTTTACAAAACCAAAAGCGAATTCACTATTCACATTCACAATTTCCACTCCATTTTTAAGTTTTGCATACTTAATACCCTGATCTTGATTATTTTTCTTGGCTTTGCTGGAATCTCTGCGCGGAGCGGCATTGCCATAAATAACCATACGACCATGATTGGGAGCATACGCGTATTGAGCGGTAACAAAACCAATGGCCATCGTATCTAGTGATGGAACTTCGGTGGGGTGAATGCGTACTTCATGAGGAGTTTTGAGATGATATTGCAAGTGATTTACAATTTCTCCAAACTCCATGCCACCAATTTGATAATCGCAAATTACGTGAAGTAGAGTGGAAGTTTTCATACATCCTTTTAATTTTATTCGTCAATCTTTTGAAATATCAGATTGAAGAAGATATGGAAATACTGTACTGATTGCTGTCTGATGACAGCATAATTTAGTTTTGTTCCACTTGCGTTCAGGCGGTATAATAGCCTTTCACAGTTTGGCAAAACTGCTTGAATAATATCACAAGTATGTAGTTTCTGCTTGGAGATTAGAAAAATCTATGAAAAATCCTTTAAAGAAAACAACCGGTAAAAATTCTTCAGCAGAAGAAAAAAAAGCTTCAAAAAAACCAGCAACTCATTCAACATCCTCCAAGCAAACAGATTCGAAATCAAATGAACAATCCAATCCTTTAATTTCTCCAAATACCCAACTCACCATGACTTTGGAGTGGGCTGAAGTTGAATCGAGTTACAAAAAAATTCTTAATAGATTAGCCAAAAAAATTAAACTCGATGGTTTTAGACCCGGTGCTGTACCGGCTAGTATTGCCAAACAGCATCTCAACCCCGAAGCGATTATTGAACAAACGGCACAGGAAGTCATACAAAAAGCTTATCCAAACTTTATTTCTCAGCAAAGCGCTCAACCAATTGGTCGGCCAGAATTTAAAATTACCAAAGCTAATGAAGGAGAGGCTTGGGAAATTATCGTCGAAATAGCAGAGAAACCTTCCATTAAATTAGAAAACCTTGATGCAGTGCTTAAAGATTTGCGAAAAAAATTAGCTGATGAAGAAAAGAAGTGGGAAAAAGAAGATCAAGAAGCCGAAAAAGATCAAGCAAAAAAAGAATCCGATTTAGATATGAAAATCGATGAGGAAAAAATTAAAGCTCAAAAAGCCGAAAGAAAAAAAGAGCGAGCTTTAAGCTATCTTTATTCTCAGTTAGTTCTTCATTATCAACCAGCCATTCCGGATCTTTTGGTCAAACAAGAGGCTCAAGAGCAAATTCATTCCTTGGGTCATCAACTGGAGCGTTTTAAATTAACTTTTGCCGATTTTCTTGCTCAAAGACAGATTAATCAGGAGCAGTTTATCCATGAAGCCACTACCGGCGCACTGCAAAGATTGCAACTCACATTTCTGGTAGACGCTTTAATTCAGGACAGAAAATTACGTCCTTCCGAAGAAGAAGTGGAAAAAGCATTGGCTAAAGAATCACCTGAAGCTCAAGAATATTTGAAAAAAAATCCAGAAGCAAAATCAAATTACGCCACGCGATTGTCTCAACAGGCTTTAGAAGAATATCTCTTGCCAAAACAGGCATAATCAAGCATAATATTGATATTTCAAACCTATTCTAAATAGATCATTGACAAACAAAGCATATTATCCTATAATAAATAGGTTATACCCACATACATGAATCAACTTGGTAGTCTTACATCACCAGCCAAACAAAAACCGACAACTCAAATTAATCCTTTTGCAAAATCCCTATTGGAGCAAGAGAGCAATTTGAGCAGTATGCCCAGTCCTTCCGGATCGGGCTTAAGTAATCCGCTGGCTGAGGCTTTGGCACGCAGTGGTGGATCATTTGGTGATTTTGGTGCCATGCCAAGCTCAATGCCAGACTTCTTGAATAATCCGGCTTTTAATCAATTTAGCGGTGATAAAAATAATCAATTTGGCGATCCAAACAACATGCCGGATTGGATGCAAGATCCTCAAGCTCAAGCTAAAGCTCAGGAAAAAGCCAGACTCGAACAAGAAAAAAAACTACTTCGGAAGAAACTACATGATAAAGTTAATCCGGTAGATTCAACCGACATTTACAGCGCCAGAGAACAACAAGTCAAAAAACAAATTGAAGAGTTGCGCAAAGAACTTCGTGCAATGGCTACCGAAATAAAGGTTTTTAATAAAGAAGTGGATTTAACTCTACTCACCGAAACAGCGGAACCAGGAACGACTGGCACCTATTTTATAAATTTCTTTCATCAACTTCGACAATTAATTAATCTTCTACGCCAAAAAATTCGCTCCGCTCGCACTTGGCTTAATACTGCTC
Source organism: uncultured Pseudomonadales bacterium (assembly GCA_964614795.1). Classification (GTDB taxonomy): domain Bacteria; phylum Patescibacteriota; class Microgenomatia; order UBA1400; family PJMF01; genus CAZTME01. Next base: position 5,936 of record CAZTME010000022.1, read on the forward strand.
AATCCAAAAAGAAAAAGAAGCCCAAGCGCGGAGGGATTTTAATTGAAGGCCAAAAACACGAACAAACCACTAGCATTTTTGACACCATGCATCATGAACGAAGCTCCACCTATGGTGGGTCGTAGATTGATTGATTTTCCAAATCTTTAAATTACCACGGACTTACGTCTTAGAATTGTCAGCTTTTTACAAGTCATTTTCAATCATAATGCGGAGATTTATCATCAGATTTTCCTATATAGAAACTTCAATAGATAACAACAGATTTGATATATTTAAAGCTTGCCCACTAAATTTAATAAGACAAGAATCGCCATTTGGTTTGAAGAGAGCTATAGATATTTCGGAGTGAAACAATTCTTTTATTTTTCGATCTGTCTAGAAAATGAGTTGTATTAAATATAAACTTTGAAGCATTTTCAAGTATCTTCGAACTGATAATCGCTAAATTCTGATAAGGATAAAATAGATAAAAAAGGCAATATTTTTGCTATTCTTAAATCTAATCTTCGTTTATTTAGTGAACTCAGAAGGACTCGAACCTTCGACCTCCACGATGTCAACGTGGCGCTCTAACCAACTGAGCTATGAGTTCAAATTATTTTGTTTTATACATTTGCCAGTGCGATTAACTGCGCCGATTATACACATTTATTGAACAAAAAGAAACTTGAAGTAATTGACTTGTCGTACAATACGAATATGTGTGAGTGATTATTTCTCTTTACACCAATAACTGTAACTACACCGTACCTAGAAGAAGTAATAACTGTACGGTTACTATTGGGGATTTGAATAGATTGGTGGGGGTGGTAAGAAGGTAAAATTTTGACACTTTTTATCATCTTTGATGATATGACCGGTTTAAAAAGTGTAATCAAGTGCTAACCTAAGCTCAACAAAAAAATTCCTCTTTGCTTTTTTGGCCTTGAAACAGTACAATACATCTTCCAATGGTTAGTTTATAATCAAACTAATCTTAGTAGTAAACAAATACTTTGTGATCAGAAGAAGAATTATTCGCCGACAGCCACCTAAAATTTGGGTGACTGCCAATCATCAAATCCGTGTGCCTCAAGTGAGAGTTCTTTCTGAAAAGGGAGAAAACATTGGCATCATGTCAACTCAAGATGCTCTCATGCGAGCTAGGGAAGAGCAAAAAGATTTGGTTTTGGTAGTCGAGAAAGCTCAACCACCGGTAGCGAAAATTATTGAGATTTCAAAGTATAAGTATCAAGTTCAACAAAGAGACGCGGAAAACAGAAAAAGATCAAAATCGCAAGACACTAAAGAACTGCGCTTCACTCCCTTCATGAGTGACGGCGACTTTCAAACTAAATGCAAAAAAGCTTGCGACTACTTAAAAGATGGTGATAAAGTCAAAGCCTACGTTCAATTTCGTGGTCGAGAAATCACCAAAAAAGACTTCGGCTACGAAATAATGAGAAAACTCATTGAATCAACGCAGGATTTCGCCAAAGTTGAATTAGAGCCGAAATTAATGGGCAACAAGTTGGAAATGATGCTCATACCAAGCAAAAAGAAGAAAGAAGAAAACAATGGCTAACTACAAACAAAAAACCAGAAAAGGTGTATCTAAGCGATTTAAAATTACCGCCACCGGTAAAGTCTTGAGGCGTCGCCAAATGGCCAGACACTTGCGTCGCAAAAAAAGCAAATCAGCCATTCGAAAATATCGGGTGATGGTAGAAGTTGAAGGAGTAAAAGCCAAAAAAATTAAAAGAATGCTTGGAATGGCCTAAATCAAAAATTGAAGGAAATATATGTCAAGAACAAAGACCGGCATTGTTAGAAGAAAACGTCACAAAAAAGTGCTTTCGGCCAACAAAGGCATGCGTGGCGCAAACAAACGACTCTACAAAAGAGCTCATGAAGCCTATTTACATAGTGGCCATTATGCCTACGTGGGCAGAAAATTACGCAAGCGTGACCTAAGAAAACTTTGGATAATTAGGATTAATGCTGGGCTTCATCAAATTGATGCCAATTATTCTTACTCAACTCTCATTCATCAAATGAAGGAAAAATCTATTCAGCTGGATAGAAAAGTTTTGTCAGAACTTGCTGTTAATGATTTTACCGCCTTTACTCAAGTGATCAATGCGGTGAGGGGTTAAGGTTCATTAAATAAAAAAATAAAAACCCCCGCCCCAAGCGGGGGTTTTTGGTTATAATAAGCTAACTAAGAAACATATTAAGCAAAAAAATTTAAAAATGTAAAGAATGTATCAATCGAAAAAATATAAAAATTTATATGAATAATCAAAATCAAGCGGACCAACTCAATACTCAACTTGATAATTTACTGAATAAAGTTGTAAACCTTAAACCCACACCCGAATTATTTCAAGAAATTATGGGGAAAAAGGGGGAGTTTAATCAAATTTTAAAAGAACTGGCTCTGCTCAAAAAAGAAGAAAAAAAGAAAATTGGCGTAAAAATTAATCAAGCTAAACAAACATTACTAACTCATCTGACTTCAAATAATCAAGAGTCTAGAGATAGTTGGACAGATCTTACTATCCCGGCTACAGAAAAAAATGTTGGTAGAATGCATCCAATTTCTCAAGCTATGGAGGAAATCACACAGATTTTTGAAAAACTCGGCTTTATCAGAGTAAGATATCCAGAAGTCGATTGGGATTGGTACGCCTTTGAATCTCTTAATATGCCCCCGGATCACCCCGCCAGAGACGAATGGGAAACTTTTTTTCTTGATGAACCGGACACCACCGATCAATCGGTGAGCTATGACGCAAAAAATCCTCGCGCCAGACACCCCTCTTTAATTGGCGGAAAATTAGTGCTCACTCCACATACTTCTAACGGACAAGTTAGAGAGATGGAACGCTTGAAAAATCCACCCATGCGTATGATCAATATTGCCAGATGCTATCGAAGACAGCAAGATGCCACACACACACAAATGTTTCATCAATTCGAAGGCTTAGTGGTGGACAAAAATATTAGTATTGCTCATCTAAAAGGCACATTGGATCACTTTGCCAAAGAATTTTATGGCCCGGATACAAAAAGTCGCATTAGGCCTTTTCATTTTCGCTTCACAGAGCCATCTTTCGAAGTGGATTTTTCCTGCCATATTTGTCATGGTACGGGAAAAATTGATGACAAACGCTGTCGTTTTTGCAAATCCGGATGGCATGAGGTAGGCGGAGCCGGCATGGTTCATCCCAATGTTTTATTAGCGGGAGGCATCGATCCAGAGATTTATTCCGGTTTTGCCTTCGGTTGGGGCATCGAGCGCACTTACACTTTGCGTAAAGGCTTGAATATCGATGACATTCGCTTGTTATATAGCGGAGATCTTAGATTTTTGGAGCAATTTTAATATGAACATACTAATTCCTCACTCGTGGTTGCTAGAGTACTTAAAAACTTCAGCCGATCCTTCTACTATTCAAAAATTGGTTTCACTAGCTGGTCCTTCAGTTGAAAGAATTAATCAAATCGAGGATGAGCCGGTTTATGATATTGAAGTAACAACCAACCGTGTAGATTGCATGAGCATTAAAGGCATGGCAAGAGAAATTGCCGTGATATTAGAACGCAACCAAATAGCCGGTTCTTTAATTGAACATCCACTTTTTCCCATTGAAGTAATGGATGAAAAAAATAAATTGCCATTGCCAAAAATATCAGACAAAAATAAATTGTGCAAAAGAATAATGTGTGTTGTTCTAGCAAATGTAAAACACACCCCAACGCCCTCATGGATGGCCAAAAGACTAAGCCAAATTGAACAAAGGGTACACGATGCAGTGATAGATATTACCAATTACGTGGCTCATGAAGTTGGTCATCCCATTCACGCTTTTGATTATGACAAAATTATGGCCTTGGGAGGATTAATTAATGTGGTGGAAGCTTCAGCCGGAAAAAAATTCATCACTTTGGATGATAAAGTATATGAAACGAAAGGTGGAGAAGTTGTTTTTGAAAATACTGCTGGAGAAATCATTGATTTGCCGGCAATTATGGGTACAAAAAATACCGTAGTGGATGAATCAACAAAAAATATACTTTTATGGATTGAAGTTCTAGATGCTTCATCGGTGAGAAGAACATCCATGCAACATGCAATTCGATCTGTTGCCGCTCAACTTAATGAAAAAAATGTTGATCCATTTTCGGCCCTACCCACAATGAGTAAAGCAGTGTCACTTTATTCTCAACTTTGCCAAGCCACCGTTGCCAGTGATCTATATGATCAATTTTATCAGCCCCAACCCAATTCGCCCATTCAATTATCTTTACAAAAAATTAATGATTATTTAGGATTAAAACTTTCATTAAATGAAGTTATGCAGATTTTAAAGAATTTGGAATTTGTGGTTACTAGTCAAGAAGAAATTATCACAGTTACTCCACCCAGTTTTAGACCCGATGTAAAAATCCCGGTGGATGTAATTGAAGAAGTAGCTCGTATTTATGGCTACCACTTAATTCCTTCCGAAATCATGAACGGAGTGCCACCCACATCCTATCCGAGTGAAACTAATTTTGCATTAGAACACAAAATCAAAAGAGTTTTAGCCACCCTGGGTGGACAAGAAGTTTACACCTATTCAATGGTCAGCAAAGAATTGGCTCTGGAATCCGGCTATGCGCTTGAATCTCACTTAAAAATAAAAAATCCTCTTACTGATGATCGCACCTTTTTGAGAAAAAGTCTTATTCCTTCATTGAGGGAGTTGTTGAAAAAATCATCTTTTTCCAGCCAGAACTGGATTTTTGAATTAGCCAACATTTATGAAGAAAGCGATCATCATTTACCAAGTGAGAAATTGAAACTGTGTCTTGTATCACAAAATTTTTCTGTCACTCAATTGCGATTCATTTTAGATAGAAGTTTGAAAGAGTGTTTTCTTAAAACAGAAATTGAACAAAATCAAGATAATTCCGCAGTAATTTTCGCCACAAACACTGAAGGTGAAACACAACAAATTGGTATTTTCTCAAGTGATTCTCAATTTCTCAGCATGGAATTGGATTGGTCTTCAATCTTGAAAATTGCTGGCAGATATCCTCATTATCAAGCAATTCCTAATTCAGCACCAATTATTGAAGATTTAACCTTTAGTCTTCAACCCAAAACCAAAGTGGGAGATGTTCTAGCCTCAATTAAAGCAATTTCTCCACTCATTTCTCAAATCAAACTCATTGACACTTATCAAAATAGAGTAACTTTACGCTTAGTTTATCAAGATCAATATAAATCTTTAACAGTTGAAGAAATCGCCCCGATTAGATTAGCAATTGTGCAAAAAGTCAAAGCAGATCATCAAGCGGAATTGGTCGGATCATTAGAAGGCATTGGTTAAAATTACCGATGTGCGACTATCAGGCAACAAGTCTATCGACAAGTTCACCAATCCGAGATTGGCTTAACTAAGTTTGTAACCAAAAAAATATTTAAAAATCAAAATAAGATCACAAATTGACATCCTTGATTTTTTAGGGCAATCTGAGTTAGAGAAAAGTCTAAATCTGTGTTGAAGGTGCGATATATGAGAGATAACTATAAAGATTTTTTTCAAAGAATAATACAGTTATCCAATTCTTTACTTAAGATATTATTTCCTCTCTTGATCTTAATTATTCCCTTAAATCTTTTTTTAACTTTTCCTGTTGGAGTTGAATACTTAAACGGTTTAAGAATAGACTATCTCATTCCCAAACTTTACTTAGCTGAAGTGGTAGCGATTTTAATAATATTCACCAACTTGATTGGCAAATTAGCAACTAATTCATTACAAAAAAAAGTTGCCGATTATAAACAAATCTTATTTTTAGTATTGTTGATTTCTATACTTTTGCTATCACAATTACTTAGCTTCGTACCCTTGATTGGATTAATCGCAATCATAAAATTACTCTTGGCAATAATTTTAAGTTCAATCATTCTCAAAAAAAACAAATCTGATACTTTTAATTTGTTAATGTCATTATCACTGGGCATAAGTATTTTGCTGCAGTTTTCAATTGTCTGTTATCAATGGTGGTTTCAAAACTCTCTTTTTCCCTATTTTATTTTAGGAGAACCCCAAATGAGCTGGAGTCTATTCATGGCTAAAAGCACTTGGATAACAACAGAAAAAATATTACCTTACGGCACCACCGCCCATCCAAATGTTGCAGCCGGCTTTATGGTAATTTATTTTTTCTTATTGGTTGAATGGAGCCGCAACAATGCAAATAGGAAATTCAATTTTCAAAACCTGAAAAAATATGTGATGATTGTAATTTTTTTGATGGTTTTTTCAATCACTTTATTAACAGAAAGTGTATCCGCCATCTTCGCATTGAGTATCGGCTTAATAATTTTGTTTATTAATGTTTTAAAACATCAAAATAATCAGTTAGACATGAAAAAATGGCATTTATTGATGATATTTTTCACATTTATTTCTTCGGTTTTAATCATTTATTATGGTCAATATTCCAGTCATGATACTTTTTTTAGAAGAAGTGTTCTTTTGCAAGCTAGTTTGAACTTCATTAAAACAAATCCGATAATTGGAGTAGGCGCACAACAATTTACCATAGCTTTGAATCAATCAGATTTTTCTCAACAATTAGCACCATTTATTCAGCCTGTGCACTCGGTATTTTGGCTAATGGTCACCGAACTGGGTTTAATTGGTTTGGTCGTTCTCATAGAATTTTCGAAAAAAATAAAATCCTCATGGGCGTCATCCAAACTTCCTATTTTATTATTTTTTATCGCACCCTTAATTATTTTTGATCATTATCTCTATAGTTTAGGATCGGGATTGTTGTTGTTATTTTTAACACCACTTTTATTTAAAAGATTTGTTACACAATAAAAACATGAATTATTTGATATGGATTTTGGACCATTTTCAAGGCGCTTGCGACTGATAGTAGCTAAAGCTACTTGAAGGAGCAAGCAGCGTAAGAAAATGACCAAAAGATGAACAAATAAATTAAATTAATTGTTCAGCGAGTGATCATCTTCATCAAGGGCTGGGAGTGATTATTGGAGTTGGCGACGGTGTGATCACCGGAGTTGGTTCCGGAGTGGGAGCGGGGGTAACGATTGGAGTTGGCTCCGGGGTAGGAGCAGGTTTTTCCCATGAAGCTCCACCCGTGCCAATTCTAGCCGTACCACTTCTTGCTTCTTTTTTCTCTTTGGAAACAGCTTTAGCAAAAATTTCATGCTGACCTTTTGGCAAGTCTAAACTACCTTTGTGAGAAGAAGAGCGAATTTCCTCCCGAAGAGAACCATTAACCCAAATTTCAATTTTTTCTATTCCGGAACCGGAATCCGCTTCCACTTCAACCTCAATTCTTTCTGAATCATAGGTTTTTTTATCTTCCGGACTTTTCAGTCTAATAAAAACTTCATTTTGATCACCACAATATTCAGTGGGAATTTTGTAGCGACCGTCATCTTTACCGGCAATCCATGCATCTATACCTTCTTGCCATCTGTTCCTGCCATCTTGACTCACGGGATCATTTTCTCTCAAAATAATAAACTCTTTTTCATCAAAATCTCCAGAAGCCACCCTGGCATCATTCGCTAATTTTAACTCACCACGACAAAGTTTTAATTTGGTGTGAATGGGATCCGGTAATGAAGGCAGGCTTCCTTTGATAGCATAATCTTTTTTTGTTGGCAAATCGCCATAAGCGGGATATCCGGAAATTGCATTCACTTCAACCTCTTCAACTTCTTCTGGCATTGCCCAAGCTTGCGGTTTTTGATCTTGAATTTTCAGGACAGCCTCCAAACTGCGCCTCCAAATGGGTGTGGCTCCCGTTACACCAGAAGCAACTCTTTTCATAGGAGAGTTGTCATTGTTTCCCACCCATACACCTACAATGGCCGTATTTGTCCAACCAATCGCCCAGTTATCTCTTTGATCATTGGTTGTTCCGGTTTTCACCGACACTCCCGGACCCATATTTAGCAATGAGCCCGTGCCAAAAGCTAAAGCTCTAGCTGAATTGTCCGCCAAAATGTTATTTATTAAAAACGCCTCACCCTCACTCATTATTCTTAAACCTTGAACCGGCCTATATTCAAACAATTTGCGATTGCTTGCATCCGTCACTTTTAAAATGCTTACAGGCTCATTTTTCAAGCCACCGTTGGCAAAAGAACTATAGGCATTCACTAAATCAATCATGTGTACTTCCGCACCACCCAAAGTTACTGCCAAACCGAATCTTTTCAGGTTTTCCGGTGTGGGCGCCAAAGCTTTCAAGCCAAATTCTTCGGCAGTTTTTAAAAATTCTTCAACACCAACTATTGCTAATGCCTTTACTGCCGGAATATTCAGCGAACTACCCAAACTATTTCTAATCGAAACCGGCCCACGAAAAGTACCGTCATAATTTTTGGGTTGATAAGGTTTGTCCGCGTCTGTGGCCTGAAAAACAGTTTCCGCATCCACAATCATAGTAGCGGGTGTATAACCCTTTCTTAGATAGGCAAGATAAGTCAAAGGCTTGATAGCAGACCCAGGTTGTCGTAAACCATCCACCACCACATTGTACTCACCACCAATTTCTTTATCATCGTAATTTTTGCTACCAATCATGGCTAAAATTTCACCGTTTTTGGGATCGATGATTAAAACCGCACCGTTAGAAATATCAACATTTTTTACTTTTTCTAATTCTTCTTCAACAATTTTTTGAACTTCTTCTTGAATACGCCAATCCAAACTGGTCACAACCGACAAGCCCGCAGTGGCAACTCCTTCCCCATATTGCTCCTCCAAAACATCTCTGACATAAAAAACAAAGTGTGGAGCTTTAACATTGGTGGCCAATCTTGAAAACACCACATTTTCAAAATCGGCGATCACCGAATCATACTCTTCTTGAGTTAAATAGCCATCTTCCAGCATTCTTCTCGCCACACCCAAAGAGCGCATTTTCCACAAGGGCTGAC
>CAZTME010000023.1:0-14592 GCA_964614795.1 uncultured Pseudomonadales bacterium
CTAGATACGGCGGCATTGATCAGCAATCTTCCACTTCCCAACCCGGCATTATTGGCAGTGTTTTTGGCTTAATTGGCAGCATGTACGCCTATCAACCCGCTGCCACCAATCGCTATGTTGCCTATGTTTTGGATGAGGCGGATTTGGCTCCTCCGGCCTATGCTCAGGGTGTTGGTTTTGCCGCGCTGGATCCGGTTTTAAATCTCTGGAAGATGTTTCGCAATGTGGCCTATTTCTTCTTTATTGGCGTGTTTATCGTGATTGGTTTTATGATTATGTTTCGCCAGAAGATTTCCGGCCAAGCAGCCATTACCGCTCAACAAGCCATTCCTTCAATTATCGTTTCACTCATTTTAGTGACTTTTTCCTACGCCATTGCCGGTTTTCTTATTGATTTAATGTATCTTTTTATGTTTATGTTAGTTTATGTCTTTAATTATACATCTGGTACCGGAAACAGCGCTATTTTGGCAGCAAGTTCTGTTCAGTGGAATATTGGCGAACTGGGGGCCGCTTTAATGGGGGCGGCTTGGAATCCTGCTAACAACGCCGGATTTGTTGAAACTTTGTTAAGTAATTTTGAGGGAACAAGTGGCGGTTGGCTTTCCAATGGTGTGTTTTCGTGGATGGGTGGTTTAACTCTTTCTTTAGTTCTTGCCATCGCAGTATTAATTGGTATGGTTAAACTTTTTTTCGAGTTACTCAAGTCCTATGCTTCAATTATCATGGGTGTAATTTTCGCTCCTTTTTATCTCATGCTGGGCGCTTTTCCCGGCAAAAACACTTTTGTGCCTTGGTTAAGAAATATGGTGGGCAACCTAGCCGCCTTCCCCACTGTTTTGCTCTTTGTGATGTTGTTTCAAGTCTTCACAAGTGAATCGGTTTTTAGAGATGGTTTTGGTGGTGGTTTTATGCCTCCCTATCTCATTGGTGGTGGGCAATCCAGCGCTGCCGCCTACCTGCTGGGTTTGGGCATCATTTTAGCCTTGGAACCAATTGTGAAAGAAATCAAAAAACGCATGGGCGCCAGCGACGGCGGGTTTGGCATGATGGTGGCCGGGGCAGCCGGAGCATCTGCCAAAGAAGCTTGGAATAAAGGATTCATGGGTGTGAGCGGGAAAAGCCTTAGCGGTCTTGGTTTTTCCTCAGCTGGGGCTGGAATTGGGGCTCTGACCGGTGGTACAATCAATAAAATGAGAGGTGGATCATTCGGAGCTGGCGCAAAAACTGGCGCAATCGCTGGTGGTGTGGCACCTCTTGTAGTTACTCGTACTCCACGAATTTTAAACAACATAGCAAATACCGTAATGAATCAAGGATCTCAGGCTGCTGGAAAAGTTTTATTAACTGGCGGTATTGAAAAAATTAAGAATATTGTCCCAGAGGGTTATGTCCAAAGAATAGATCAGTTTGGAAATATTATCTTAGAAAAAAAGAGAGAAGCAGAAGACCCAAATTCAACTTCAAATATATCTAATGCCCCCAAACCTAACATTACCGACCCATCAGCAAGTTGGTAACTACTTTGGGAATCTTTTCAAAGTTCAAGATTTACAATTTATACTTGCTAATATAGCCTAGAAGATTTTTATGAAGGGTTTATCACTTAGCTCCAAAATATGTTGCCGCAGTCAATTGTTTTATAAATTCATCCGCAAATTGTGCACTAAAAATATCCCATTGAAAAATGCCAGTGGCAATTCTTAAAAGAATTTCTTTATCCTCTTCAGTTATGATTTTAGATGTCACTTGACTTGTCAAATAATCCCTGACATATTCAAGATCTTTACCCTGACCCCGAAGCACTTCCTTTGGCATCGCCATGTTCAAAATTTTGATTAAAACCAAATAAACTGATATTCTATTTAAGAAATTTTGAGAACCTCTGTTGTCACCATCAATAGTGGCTGCTTCAATTTCCATTCCTATTTTAGGAAACATGCTTGTAGCATATCGTGCATCTTTTTTGAGTTTGTTTATTATTGTTGCGCTATCCCATTCTGAAACGTCTTTCATTAAACAACTCAACAATACACCATCAATGGCATTTTGTCCAAAATTGCCACAAATGGTAGCAATCGAACCAGGCATTTTTTGTAATGGCATCAATCCGTAGATCCGTTTTCCATCCCGATCTCTCACATCATCCAAAGTCATGAGCAACCCATTTCCCCCATTGTGTCTCAATCTCTCACCCACAGAGTCCCTGCCAAGAAGCGTGGATCGAAGCGGAGGGCTGAACACTGTAAAATGAGGTCTTCCGGGTGTGCTCGAAGTATTCACCACAGATATCATTGGTCCCAAAAGGTAATCATATTTCCCATGACCATGTTGTTTGATTATGTTTTTCACGCCATTTCTTGCTGCAGGCTTGAACATCATCCAAGGATTTGTTCCTGAGTAACACAAAAGAAAGGCCGTAGGCATGAAGCTGTATTTTGCATATCTGTATTTAAAGGTCTCATTTATAGCATAAGTTAGCCAGTCGATTGCATAATAATTCAAATCGGACATTCCCTCAATGCTGCTCGGACTCAGCGCGACATGATTCCATGTTACCATAACGTATAGCTTGATCGCCCTAGCAATAAATTCTTTTGAGAATCTTGGTCCCAATTTACCTGCCAATACTTGCTCTCTCTCTTCTATTGAGTGGATAAAATCCACAAAATCACCCATCTGATTATGGAACATGCCCGCGCGAAGCGGCTTGCCTTCCGCATCAGTCGGCACGTCATGCGTCAACCCATTTACGACAATTTGCTTCAAGCCGGGGTTGCTTGCGTCGATTTTTTCAAATATTTCGTCAAGTATGCTCCAGACTCTTTCCATAGCCGTCTCAGTGTAGGTGATTTCAACTTCGTCCCCACCCACATCTCGCTGATTTTGAACCAACCTCAAATCCAAAGCGCTAATCCATTTTTTAGGCACTACCACCCTCCTTATACCAATTGCCACATTGGTTCCTAAAGCGCCATCCAAGTCTGTTGTAACAAAGTCTTCTTTCGCGATTATTCCCGTCAAAGGCATGTCGGCGACATTTTGTAACTTGATGACTCCTCGCGCACCATCTCTTTGTGAAGATCCATTTACCAGTTGATCGCGCAATCCCCCCACCCAGTCAAAACACGCAGCCAACCTTATGTTATGATCTTTTTTTAATCTTTCTAAGCGATCACTCGCTATGACTGCTTGACCTGCATCTAGATATTGAATTCTAACGAGGATGCTATTCATTTCACCAAAAATTACCGCATCAATTAGTTGTTTTGATTCATTTCCTAATGCGGCCGGATTCATATCGCTTTTTTCAAGCGTGCACATTTCCTCTAAATACGCATTTTCATACTTTTCAAATTGAGCCGTAAGAATTTCCAATTCTAGGGCATTAATTTCTGGCGAAGACGAAGCTTTTTGTTTCAGTCTTTCCAACATTTGAAAAACAACGTCAAAGTTTGTTTGAACACTGTTTCTTTCCGCAATGATTTTTGCTGATTGCCTTTTTGCAATTTCGATTTGTTTTCGAATATCTGCAAATTGATCATCAATTAATTTTTTCTCTGTGTTTGCAGTTATAATTTGGTTTAGAGATTGAATTAATTCTTCAAAATATTGGATTTTTTTTACTTTCAATGTAAACAACTCAGTCGTGCTGAGGTTGTTTGCCTTTGCAGCCTGTTCTTGAGGATCTACTTGGTTCATGATTGCGGTTAGCTCCTGCTGAACCAAGGGAACTTTGGCTATTGCCAAAGTAGCCAGTGTTGAAAGATCGTGGGCTGATATGCTTGCTGAAAATCTGGTTGTGATTGCACTGACATCCTGAACCAATGAAGATCCATCAGTAACTATTTTCCAATTCGCAAAATTTTGGTTATCAATCATAGTTGCTCGATCAATAACTGACTGATACACCCTTTTTGCGTTGTTAATATCATTCTTTCTTACTTCGTCTACAAATTCGAATAACGACACATCGTTTTCAGCTAACTGCAAAAACTTCTTGGCTTTATCTAACGCGTCAATTAACTGTCCAATCTGGGCGGGATTGGATCTTGGATCAAAAGCAGGAACGGCTATTTGGCTTTCAATCGCTTGACTGATGGTACGCAAGTTGATAATTGCTGAATGGTTTGTTACTTCTAATGTATTATTATGTCGTGTGGCATTTAGACCAGTTAATGCGTCTGCAATTAGTTGGTTTGTTGCTTGGGTGTTGTCTGGGGGAACACTCATTGCCAATCCTTCAAGTAGTACAAGAAGCTCACGCAGAACGCCCATCTCCTCATGTAGCGTATCGTGTCGATTGTTCTGCGCATCTGTCCACGCTCCTGTTTGAAGCGTTTCATATTCTAGCTCTGCAAGTTCGATCTCTCGTCCAAGCAATGCCTCTTGAATCTCAAGAAATAGCGTCTCAAAATCGGGTGGTTTTTTGTTTTCTCTTTCTAGGTACTGAGCAACAGCAACAAGTCTGGTCGTAACCCTCTTGAGAAATCCTGAGCTGTCACCAAAAATTACCACCTTAAACTCTTTGGCACTTAATGCCTTAGCCTTGAGGGGTAAAGAATCATCGACGGTTTTACTTAATACTTCCGAAAGAGTTACAGCCATACGAAATAGTATTGTGTCACAATTTGTTTGAGGAATCAACGTGTAGTGACGTCCGGGACAACAATTTTTATTTTTTTGTGATATCCTAATATAATCTTTTTTATGCCAACAGAACTCAATTCTGCTCAAACACATGTTGATGATGCACCAACAATTCGTGCTGATTTTTCTAACTGGCAAGTTGCGAATGAAGAGCAAGAAGCGCAAGCCCATCCTCAAGAATCTGGTAGTTCTGGTCCACCATCCGAGGCTGATCCCAATCTCTCAGATTTAGCCACACCAGAGCGAAGCACTCCTGCTCCAGCAATTAATCAAGCAGGCTTTGAAAAAGCGAAGATGGAATTTGCAGCAATACAATCTACAGAAACAATTAATTATGTCCTTCAAAAAATGGTGGAAAATAGCACCTCTTCTGAAGACCCATTTTCAAACATCAAGCCAGAGGAACTAGCTGCCTTGTTGATTAAAATTGACGAATCAAATCTACAAGCATTAGAACAAGTAACGAATGGAGCTGAAATAAAACCAGAAGAGCTAATTCAAAATGGAATAAATTCAGAATTGGTGGACAAATTAAGAGTAAAAGTGAGTATGGATGAAGAAGCTTCTCGCTATTATCTACAACCAAAAATTAATGAAATTGCTAAAATTCTTATTCAAGAACCTGAAAAAATAAATCCAGATGAATTATTTTCAACACATGAACTACTTCAGACTTTTGGATATTTTCATGAAGACATTCAACTCTCGCCAGAATTGCAAAATCACATCAAGTTAATAAATGAGGAATGTGAAAAAAGAAAAATTGAGCTTGAAGGAGTCGCCAAAACAATTGCTGAATCAAGTGCGACGACAGGCATTCCAATTCCAGAGGGATCGTCTATAAGCTCTCTTGAAAAAAACGAAACCAATGACACGCTAGTTGTGACAACCACAGCGCCAGACGGAAAAGAATCTCAAACTGAGGTGAAAAAACCAGACCTATTAATGCTAATGATGTTTATGGTTGTTGCAGACACTATTACTGGAAGTCATTATGCCGAAGAAACAATGCAGTTGTTGCTCAATAAAACTGTTGTCGCCCCCTTGTTAGAAAAATTTGGTATTGACCCTGAAACAATATTACAAGGCATGGGAGCAGATCAAGATAAATTTGCTATTACTGACGAAATGATTAGAGGTTGGGACAATGATGCGGCGAAAAAATTCTTCACAACCTGTGTAAAAAATCACACAGTGTTTAGATTTATTTCACAGTTTAGACCAGAACATAGAAAAATGATTTTTGCTACCCCGCACACAATGCCATTCAAAGCTGGAATATTTGATCAAGAAATTACTCTTGAACAAGAACTCGTTGAAACAATGCGGAAACAATTAAAAAATGAGGGAAGGCTAGCAGAGCTGGGAATTGAAGAACAAAAACCAATCGCATAAATTATATGATAAAATCATATTTCATCACATGTCCTCCATACCAATTTCTATTACCCTTCCCCAAGAATTTCTAGAGCAAATTAGATCAGAGGTGAATAAGGGCTCCTATGCGAGCGTTAGTGAGTTTGTGCGGGATGCAGTGAGAGCCATGTTTGAGGCTAAAGGCGCTCAATTCAACAGTTCATCACCCGGTGGTTTTCCCACACCGATTGCTAGCTTAACTCAATCGAACAGAGCTGATGACAAACCAATGGCGAGCTGGGCTCAATCTAATCCTAAAGATAAATCAGCGCCGTGTTCACATCAGACAATGTCTCAATCTGGCAACCCATTTCATAGCTCGACTCACGAAAAAACACCTAGTGTTGCACAAATGGTGGGTCAGTCTCGATCAAAATCGCCCGATTCTGGACCGATTTCCAGTGCGACGCCGTCAATACAACAAGTGGATTCCCCTACCTCAAAATCCACCCCTCCCCCGGTGGTGATTTATAACTTGGGAGAAAATTATTGGATTACGGGTAAGGTTGAGCGAGGCCAACAATTGGGCGGAAAATTGGGTTTTCCCACGCTTAATTTGGATCCTTCATTATTACCCGCAGATGTCCCTCACGGTGTGTTTGTGGCGGAAGTGGAGGTTGCCGACAGGCTTTACCAAGCGGCCGGCCATTATGGCCCGCGAAAGACCCTGAATGAATGGCGACCAACCCTAGAGTTTCATTTATTAGATTTCAACCAGCATGTGCCCGGCCATTTGGTGCGTTTTCGATTATTGAAGCAAATTCGCCAAACCCTGAAATTTCACTCACTTGACCAATTAAAAACACAATTGGCGGATGATGTTATGGCGGTGAGGCAGTTTTTTGGAGAGAAAATGATTGTGCGAGATTGCCCAGATCAATGATGTCAAAACTGCGGATGATTGAGACGCGAGGATTGGTGGAAAATTAACAAAACACTCAAAAGTAATCGATGATATCTGGCAATAGAAAAAAGATTAGCACACTATGACAAACCATTACGGCACAAGAAAGTCAGCTCATTCAGATCAAATCTCAACCAACAGATCAAGAACTGCCGACATTGGTGGTAACGCTTTCATTGGCGCTGTCGACTCTGGTGCGGACATCACACTGACATCGCAGGATATTTCAGCAAGAAATCAACCTAACTCCATAATTGGGGGAACCTTAGTGGCAATCGCCGCAGCACTCTGGGCGTTGGACGGCGTCCTGAGACGATCGCTGTATTCGATGCCGGCTCTGCTAGTGGTGTTTTTTGAACATTTCTTGGGATCGATATTTTTAGCGATAATGTTAACCTGGAAAAAGCAGTGGGGTGTCTTGGCGAGTTCACCAAGACGAGCGTGGATGTTGTCTGCGGTGGTGGGATTGCTGTCAGGACTGATCGGAACGTATTTGTTTACTACTGCACTGCAGGCAGTCAACTACATTCCATTTAGCGTGGTGCTGTTATTGCAGAAGTTGCAACCAATTTTTGCCGGAGCTACAGCAATTATTTTTCTGAAGGAAAAAGCAACCAAGCAGTACTTTTTGTGGGTGGCGGCCGCGCTAGTTAGTGCGTTTTTTGTCACTTTTCCCAACGGAGCTATCAACCTGGATGTTGGCACAGCCACACTGGCCGCCGCCATTATGGCCTTGGGTGCTGCGATGGCTTGGGGAAGTAGTACCACAATTTCTAAAATGCTTCTCAACACCACCACAGTGCTTACTGCCACCAGCTTGCGTTTCTTTTGGACAACCCTCTTTTCAGCCATCGTCGTGTTTCTTGTTGCCAATTTTGGCTCAATTGAGCTTGTGGCACCCACCCAAACCCAGTGGTTGTTCCTCGCCACAATCACGATTTCCACGGGCATGGTTGCTCTCTATATTTATTATCAAGGACTCAAGCGCACCAGCGTGCTCATTTCAACAATTGCCGAACTTGTCTTTCCGGCACTCGCTGTCTTTATTGACTTCGTTCTCTACAAAAACACCCTGAATCCCTCACAATACTTGGCTGCCATCTGCCTGGTTGTCTGCATTAGTTTGGTGGTGAAAAGCGAAAATGCAAATCCAACTAAGACCATCATTTCTTGAGTAAGTTCAAGCAGTCTGCTTGCTCCAAATAATTTAATTGCTTCCATACAATTCACTTGGCAAAAAAACAAATCACTTTTAACCCTAAATTAACAACAAATTGATCATCAATAAATGTTTTTGTTTTCTTATGGCTCTCTCAAAATCAATTACAGATTAAACTAATTCTTAACCAGATGAAGAGTCCTATAGAAAAGCGTTGTCTTGTTTTGAAAACACCGCATCTCTCCCCACCCACTCACCACACATCTTCTCAAACCAGCTATAATCTAGTGGTATGGTGGATGATTCAAATCAACAATTAGCCGATGGTGCGAGCGAACCAAGTTCTGAATTTTTAGTCAGGCTTAATGATAAAAATCTTAAGTTTTTAGATGACATTGCGCTGGAGACTTTAGGCACAGATACACTCCTATCATGGCTTAATACTTTAGACAAAGCATTAACCGCAGGCTTTGAAACCACAACATATATTCTTCGGCCAGAGGAGAAAATTAACAACGCCAATTTAAAAGGTCGAGCCAACTCCAATCTTACTACTGTCAACCAACGTTTTTCCGCACTAACTGAAAACCAACCGGATCCATCCAGCCTTTACCTTGCAGAAGCGGTCATTTTTGCCGTTCAAATCCTTCAAGCCTTAGCTAAAAGAGCTCAAAACTTCGAAAATTTAAAGTGGTTTTCTGCCAACTACAACACATCTTTGTTAAACATTCTGAATGAAGTCTTGGGCGAAAAATTCAATTCCGGCTCCAACACACTTAATGAAAATTTAGACAGAACGGATTATTACCAAATTATCAATGCAATTGAAGAAGGTAGTGAAGTTGCCAAACAGTTATTGCAAATGGATTTGGATCAAAAAGAAAGAGAAGAAAAGGTGGTTGGCGCCAGCGCAACTTCAGGTCAAGCGTCGCAAGAAAAGTCCGATACATATGACGATCTATTTGCATCAGGCGAAACCACTGAAGAAACGGAGGGAGGAGAAGCAGAGGCCACAACCCCCCAACCAGATGAAAAACCGGCTCAAGAAGAATCCAAGTTTGAGTACTCCGCTCCTAAAGATGTGTTGCAGATTGTTTTAAGCAAGCAGTTTGTTCAATCAGCACAACAATCGGGGTTAATGCCCAAGAGAGTCGAGGGAACTCCCAAAACTCAAGAGCAAAGAATTTCTTCCCGCACCTTCGTTAACGAATCCGCGTGGGTAACTCAAGGAGTGATTGCTCAACTCTATCCGGAATACATCGGACGCATGAATGAATTGCCTCCGGAAGCACTCACCCATATTCGCGAAGCAGTCATTAAGGCGGTTGGTAATCAGGCGGGTAGTGGCGGGCTGGGCGGTTTTTCCAGTCGTTTGCAAGCTATTCGCGAAGCCACTTTTGCCAGCATGCGCGACTTAAGCACTGCCGGCATTCAAGTCACTACTCCCATTGCTCAAAGAGAAGTTGGTGGAGAACTGCGCACCACTGCTCCCACCAGAGAAGAACTCATCAACTCTCAATTGCCGGAGATGGAAAACTATCTCATCTCTCAACTTAAGGAGCAAAAAGCACCTATTCCAGATCAAGAAACTCTTCGACAGCTAGCCTACGAGCAACTCACTCTTGCTCCAACCGAAACCCTCATGGCGGTAGCCCTTGGTGTGCCTTTAATTAGAGAAAAAGTATTTAACGAAGTTGGCAAGCAAGTGGTGACCAAAATTACCGGCCAAAGCATAACGACAGATTTAGTAGCTCAAGAGGCCACGCAAAGATTAACCGGCTATATTGCTCAACGCTTGTCGGATGGCGCAACTGCCGAAGAAATTTTAGGCGAACTGGAAGCTTTGCCACCCCAAGCACTGGCAGACATTGTGGGCGTTCAACCAACCGCAGAGATGTTGGCTCAAATTAAACCCATGATTGTTGAACAAGCAACTCAAAAATTAATTACTGTATTTAATGCCAATCCCGGCGGAAAAGCTACCATTAGTTCCCGACTGGCCACAAAATCTGCTGCGGGAGCGGTTTTACAAATAAGCAAACAAGATGATGACGAGGCAAACGCTGTTTCTCAAGCTCCTCACACATCATCATCAAGAAAAAAGACTCAGGAGTTTTTGAAGCATTTTCAAAAAAGCTGGTCAACCCTAAACCAAGATGAACAAATTGTGGTTTACTTAATGGCCGGACTACCGGTTAACAGCAAGTTGTTTGAATCCAATCCCAGCCTTGACCCACTCCCCTTGCCCATAGAGTTTATTGACTATGTGCAAAAAACTCAAACGAAAGAATTTCAAGAGCACGTTCAGATGTTTTCCAAAACCAGAGGAGCGTTCAAAAGCCCAACTCAAAGGGAAAGATTGGTTGATTCATGGAAATTAAGTAAAGATGCATCTGCGGAACTAGCCTATCTTCAGGAACAATTAAGAATTCAGGCACAAGAAGAATATTTGGCTTATCAACAACTTTCCAAAGAAGCGCAAGAAAAATTAGCACTCGTGGCCGGCCTCCAAGAAGCAGCCGAGATGGAAAGACTATTGGCTCTTCGTGCTGCTCAAGCTCAGCAAGATGCCATACATCACGCCAATGTTTTCTATAACGAAATGCAGGCTGAAGATGGACAAAGAGTTACTCAAGTATTTGCCAATCCCATGGCGGATCCGGATGTGGCGACGTCGTTATTGGCAGCAGAAAATCAAGAGCAAGCAAGCGAAGCTTGGGGCGACTCCGGAGTCGGTGGATTTGCGCCACAACAAGTTGCGGAAGGTGCGTATAAAAATAAATTTGTCAATCCAAAAGGTTTGATGAAGGGGGCGTTTGGCAAAGCCGCCGTTCTTAGAAAAAAACTTCAGAAACAAGGCGGACAACAATTGGAAAAAGCCCTTGGAACTTTTGGGGGGGTGTGGGGCAAAGCGGCTGTTCTGGCGAAGAAAGTTCTTGGCAACAAAAATGTTAGGGTGGCTTTAGGAGGTTTAACACTTGGTATTTTGGCTAGGTTTCTACACAACACCGGCACTGCGGCCGGGGCAACTTTTTCAACCGCGGGTGGAATTGCGGGAGGTATGGCACTTGGTCCCGGTGGTGCGATTGCCGGTGCCTATGGGGGAGCAGAGCTTGGAGGTATGGTGCCGGAGGGTTGGTGGAACCCAAGGTTTTTTGATGCCAGACAACCACCATCCAACTTCATTGGTCCCCAAGAAGCTCCCATGAGTTATTATCGTGAGCCAAGCAGCATGGCCTCAAAAGAAGCTGTTGGAGCATCTACAACTCAACCCGCTGTTTCATCCGTTCCTCCTCAAGCACCTATTGCTCCTGCTGCGGCCACCGCAGCCGGGCTGGGCGCCGGCGCGGTGGCCGCCAAGGCAGCCGGCATCACCACCGCCATTCTTGGTCCCGCTTTAATGCCCGCTCTAAGCTTGTTGGGTGTAGCCGGCATGAGCATGATTGTGATGTTGGTAATTTGGGGAGCTTTTTTGGTAGACACTCCCATAGAACCTCTCAAAAAAGATTTGAACAAATCCCCCGAAGTTGTTCAAGAAAATCCATACATTGTAATCAAAAAGACGGCCGTTCCGCAAAAAATTGAAAACAATCTGCCCACGCAGATTAATTACACTATTTCCATCGAGTCGAAATTGGGTTTTGCGGTCAAAATAAAAAGCGCCAAAGATGAATTTTCCTACTATAGCGATCCAAAAAATGCGTCGGCAAACTCAAGATTGGAGGGGTTACAATCGCCACTGGATTTAACTCAGTTTGCCAACATGGGTGAAAACGGCTTAATCACCAGAACCGAAACCGTGCAGTATAGTGTGGAGATGAAGGGTGAAGACGCCTATGTCACCAATGTTTTTTCGGTGGAGTTTGATGTTTACAACTCAACCGAACTGGCTCAAAACCCCCAAGCCCAGCCTACAGAAGTTAATCAAAAATCCAGCGCGGTAGCCTACGTGGTAATTGGCAACCCAAACATTGGGTGTTGGCCAACGTCTGGACCAATTACCCAGTTGGAATGGGATTACACAACACCAGGATGGAGCCACAGCACAAGCGTGTATGGATCAGACGCCCTAGACATTGGCCAAGGCAGTGATTTAAGTATTTACGCCACTTTTCCCGGAAGAGCGTGTGGTAAAGATTTTTCTGGTTATGGCAAACATGTTGAACTTACTTTTCCCTATCAAAACAGTCAACTAGTATTAATTTTTGCTCACTTATCCAAATTCGATAATGGTTTAGGCAATAACGTTTGTATTAACGTTGCTCCTGAAACAAGAATAGGTTGGATGGGAATGTCTGGAGGAACATCAACAGGAGTACATCTTCACTACGAGCTTAGAAAAAAAGACGCCAATGGTCAAGCACATCCATTTCGATTACGACAACTAATTATTGGCGGAGAAACAATTAGATTTCGTCAAAATGTAACATCTTGCTACTCAAACACAGGCGGAAGAAATTAATTATGAAAAAAAACACCTTTATCTTTATTGTAATTCTAGTTGTGTTGTTGTTTTTGGGAATAATTTTCAGGCTAATTGTCAACACGATCTCACCACCGACATCTTCTCAACCCAACTTTGACAACAGCAAATCATCTTTTTCCAGAGTTGTTTTTATTGGTCAAAAACCAAACACTCAAATTGATCCGGTGAAAGTTAGAGCAAAAATTATTAAAGAGCCACTTGATAAACTAATTAATAATTTTGTTGAAAAATACGAACTTACAGCGATTCCGGATAATCCGGATATCTATACATCCGAGTCGAACAACACAATTCTCTTCATTTTTCCGGAAGAAAATCGCATGAAATTTAGCGATGGAGAAAGCAATTACGAATGGGTTTCTGAAATTATGCCCGGAGCGGATGAAGAAAATCTAAAAAAAATTGCCGACAATCTTAACACCGAACTACTGGGAGAATTAAATAACTTATTGGAACTTACATCAATTCAACATTTTGAACACATGGAGATAAGACAAACCACTTCTGCCGGTAATGCTCGATTATCAAATCTGAATTATAATTACACAATCAACTCCACACCCATCATCTTCACTTCAACCGGAAATAATTCGGTTTCTTACACTATTACTTCAGAAGAAAGTGTTAAATCTATTGAATTGACACCCTTAAACATTGATGTCTTAAACGAAGAAGTGCTGGAACCGATCAGCATAGATGAAGCCATAATCAATATTAATAACAACAATGCATTTGTGGCCAATGCCAGCGGCTCGGTTGGACAAATTATGTTGCAGGAAATTACTTCAGCGATGCTTAATAGTGTTTCGGTTGAATATCCCACACAACTAAGCGCTGAAATTGAGCATGAGTTGGTACCCCATTACAGATTTAGAGGAGTGGCAAAAAACAGAGTTGGTCAGGAGTTTGAAATTGATATATTAACTCCTGCGGGAAAAATGAGATCAAATTAATAGTTGAGCAGATAAAATACATTACACAAGAATTTGCTGAATAACTTTTTTTTGAAAAGGTATTCACCCAACTGTTTTGTTGTTAGACTTGTCGAGCAATAAGAATGTGAATTAATTTGATATAGATTTTGAAACATTTTTAAGGCGCTTACGACCAATAGCAACCAAATACTCCTTGAGCGGACAAACAACAGGATAAAATGATCAAAAGACGAACGAATGAGCAGTTTTGTTGTTTTACTACAAGCCCAGCAAGTGATGGAAACCCAGAAATTGGCAGAGGCCAATATGAAAACTCAAATATTACAAACAAACTGAGCGATGTTTAATTTAAGTAAGCCTCAAACCAATAACCCAAATCGCCAATTTTGGAAAAACCGTAACGCCCTTGCGACAACTTGGTTTGAATCTTGTATACTAGATTTGACGTAATAAAAACATAAAATGTTTGATTAAAGTGTATTTGTTTTTATTGCCGGATAAATCTGCACAATGGTGAAGAACTCAATTTTGTGTGCAGATAAAAAACGAAGAAGAAACAGACTTGTCGCGCAATAAGAACATAAAACAATTTGAGCAATGAATCGTGTTGATTTGGAAGAGTGGTTTAATTGCATGCAAAAAAAACAACCGATAAAACAAGTCGAATAACAATTTATTATGAAAGAACACCCCATACCACAAGACGTGACCGGTTACAAATTTCACATCGTGGGCAACATGACCGTGGGACAGTTTTTACAACTGGTGGCTGGAGCGGTATTGGCGTTTATGATTTACTCCACCAATTTATATGACATTATCAAGTGGCCGTTAATGTTGCTGGTTTTTGGCTTGGGAGCGATGGCGGCTTTTGTACCTATTGCGGAAAGACCGCTCTCTCATTGGATTACCACTTTTATTATGGTGTTGAACAGACCAACCAAGTTTTTTTGGCGACGCGAGGCGAGAATTCCGGACTACTTCACCTTCGTTTCCAGCTCCAACCAAAAAGTAGTTTTACCAGAAGTAGATCTCACGCCTC
>CAZTME010000024.1:0-14017 GCA_964614795.1 uncultured Pseudomonadales bacterium
TATGTGGAATCGACGGAAATAACTACAAATAGCAACCATTTTGGTTACTTAAACTCTTTTTGTTTGGAATTGTTTTTTATATTGTCAATCCTAGAATTCGGATCGTTTGTTTATTATGATTTTGATTTACTTTTGTGCATAAAAGCTATTTTAATATACCATCTTTAAATCCCAGACTGTAAGGTAGTTTGGAGATTGAAAAGTTGATGCGCAGTAGCGAAAGCTTTGCTTATAACAATCTAAAAACCCGAGCGTAAGCTCGTGGGAAGTTTAAAAAAATGCGGCTGGGCTCCTTGGAGCCCAGCCGCAAAAACATTCCGGTGAGATAATCACCAATTATTTTAGGCATGTTAAAGAAGCATGATGCAATTGAATAAATGCAGTTATTGTAATTTCTCTTTTCCTTAATAAATTTACCAGCATTAAATGATTGTTTTTTAATGCATGCAATTTGGATTTCTTTTCTGTAGGAAGTTTTTGCATTTTATCCAGCAGAAGAAGCTTTGCTTCATTGGAAATCTGTTTTTTCTTGTATAACTCCCTTATTAAGTTGGGTAAATAATTATCTTTGCATTCAAATTTTTTGTTTACCTTTGATGGTTCGGGAGTAGCAGTGGGCGTTGGACTTGGCTGAGGAGAAATACTGGGACTGGGAGAAGGTGATGGGTTGGGACTTGGCTCTGGGGTTGAAGTAGGTTCTGGTGTTGGACTTGGTTCTGGATTTAATGTCGGTTGAGGAGTTGAGCTGGGTTCGGGTGACGCTGTAGGTTGAGGAGTGACGGTTGGAGTAGGTGTGGGATTAGGTTTTTCAATTGAAAAATCACTTTTTCCATCTTCATCAATATTAATGACTATTGTTTCATCCTGCTTATATTCGTAATTTGCAACAGTCTGCATTCCGCTGGTATTTATTGTTCTGATATTAACAAATTCATTTTCCAAAGGCACTTCAGCATAAATTCTATATTCACCAGAGTTTGGCTTAGCCCATTCTATTAAAGTTAAGTCTTTACTGAATTCTCCATTTGTTGGATTTTCTATCACATAGTTTGTATAGGTTGCATCCGATATTGGATTGTTATTGTTATCATTAAGTTGCACTTTCATTGATGAAGGTGCCACAATTTCTAAGAATCTTAGATCAGTGAAACTGGGAATAAAGGTTCTAACGGAGAGCAAATTAGAATTGTGTTGGCTAAACTTAGTATAAGTATATGCTGGATCAATGATTCTTAAGTCAAGAAGATTTTCAGTATATCCATTGCCAACCATGAAGTGGCCGGTTTTTTGAACAATAACAGGTTCGTTTAAATCAAGTCTCTTGATCCCTTCTTCTGTTAAGTTTGAATAACTTCCATCAGCTTTCAGACTGGTTTTTAATACTTGGTATTCTAGTGCTGGTGTTCCAGGAAAGGTGTTGGCGATTTCTTTTGCCAAAACTGTTAGAGCCGAAAATGAAACTAGGCCGGAGTCTGGTAAATATCCATTATTGTTTAACATCCATTCGTTTACACTGAGTGGGTTTAAATCTTGACCATCCGGCATTGTTTTTAAACCATGATATCTCATTATCATCACTGCCGAGACAAGAGCGCACCCCCAATCGGAAAAGGTAATTTTGCCATTTTCAGTCCATTGCGAAGCATTTGCATACTCCATTGGTCCCCAGGGCTCTTGAAACTGCTTCAAGGGCTCAACAGCTAAAACTTTACCACCGTCGGGAACCGACACTACCAAGTTATCAAATGAAACGGAAGTGGGGAATGAAGCCCCAGTGCCCACTCTGAATCCAAATTGATATTCATTTTTGTTTTTTAACGGATCTGTGAAATTAACTATTTGATTATTATCTATAAAAATATTAAAGTCAGAATTGATTTTTTGAATTTTTATACTTTTAACATCTCCATTATTCCAGAAGTATTGTCCTTGACTAATATTTGAAACTTTTCCATTATCAACTGAGGCGAGATAATAATTCTGTCCAGAAATGTGCAGTTCAATAAAATTTGAAGTATCGATAAACTTAATTAATATATTTTTATCTTGACCCTGAAGTGGTTTCATGTCATACGTAATCAAATAGTCACTTGGTAATTTAATCAACTTGTTAGTTAAAACATTTACAGTATATTTTACTGGAATATATAAATTTAATTCTCCATTTGAAAAATTTACGTAAGAGGGATTTCCTTGAATTGTATGCCAATTTGAATTATTATCCCCACTTTCAAAATCCTCATTATAAGGTATATTCATAGCCAATAAATTCTTTGGAAAAATTACTCCAAAGACAAAAAATGTAAATAATACAGACAATTGGGTTATGTATTTTTTCATATGAATTGGAATATATTATGCAAACCTTACATTTAGTGTATGAAATTCATGTAAAATACGAATTGCTAAGATCCAGACTTTTGGATAATTTTAAATTCGCAGATTGGATTAAAACTTACAATTCTCAAAAAATATTCTTTCCAGATGAAAATTCACCTAAATTCTGGGATGATCAATTTCAAAAAGAAAAAATCAATCACCCGATGGCAAATGATAGAAATACTATCGTTTCAAAAATTCTTAAAAATGCAAATTCAATATTAAATATTGGTGTTGGGAGAGGTGATTTAGAAAAAATCCTACTTGCAAATAATTCGAAATCTAATTATTTGGGAACAGATATTACTCCTGAAAATATAAAAAATTTATCTGAAAATTATCCTAATAATAATTTTAAATTGTGCAAATTGAATGAACTCTTATTAATAAATAACTCATTTGATTTTGTATTATTATTGGAAATATATGAACATTTAAAGCCGTTGGTTGGTTTTTCTTTATTAAAAACAGTAAGAAGATTGCTAAATAAAGGTGGTAAGCTTATTATTTCAGTGCCTATTAATGAAAATCTCCCATCATTATTGCCAAACAATCCAAATGGACACATGAGAATATTATCAGAAAATCTCTTGATTAATGAATTGTACCTATGTGGATTTAACACGATTTCAATTTACAGACTTACTTCATTTAGCAAATTTTATTATCTAAAAAAATTCATTAATATTTTTTTCCCCTTTAGAGATTTCAACAACATCATCATTATTGCCCGGAAAAGGTGATAGCTTTTCAATCAAAAATATTGCGACGCATAATTCTGACTATGTTTTTATATAGTTTAAGCCTAACAACTAACCTTTATATATAGTTCTCCCCAAACCAGATTTCAGATTTACCTTGCAATAAACCAGATGAAGCGACCCTTAATAAAGCATCATTTTGTTTTGAGTATTCAATATTATATAGTTGAAGCTTAACAACTAACCTTTAAATATCGCTCTCTCAAAACCAACTGCTAGATTTACCTAGATCAAAAAAGATTAAAAGTCGGATAAAAAATCTAATTTGAATATGTAGTTTCTATATAGATAGTCATCAGATTACGATACAAAAAACATAAGACCATATTATAAAAATCAAAATTCAGAAAATATCTGATTTTAATCTACTTATCGCACAATATCAGAACAATCCTTTCACTCATAATTTGTTCATTTTCTGGGTTACTAGCTACTTAAATCAACAATGACTACTAGCAGTTGCAAGCGTCTTGAAATTGTTTCAAAATCTATATCAAATTAACTCATTTTCTTATCGCGACAATTCTTATGAGTAAAATAAATCACTTTATCAACCAACTTAGTTTCTTAGGTTTGCTATACTTCTTCAATCGGCCCAAAAAAATTATGAGTTGGTCTAACCAGATGGGAAATTTATTTATCAAAGTTTATCAGTTTTTATCTGACAAAAAACTCACTCACTTCAACAAAAATGAATATAAGCTCAATTAATTAAAATGCAATCAAAAACTATCGTACATCTTTGTCGTCGCTTCTACCCAGAAATCGGTGGAGTAGAGAAACACGTTTATCGAATATCACAAGAAATGATCAAGGACGGGCATCGAGTAATTATCATCACTCTTCAGCCATCCGATATAACTGAAGAATCAAAAAATGTAAAAAAAATCTTTGACGACCATCAAGAAACCAAACAAAATCAACTCACAATTTATCGAATTCATTCAACTAACAATTCAAGCTGGCAGTATAAAAAATCAATTTGGCACTGGTTTTTAAAAAATCGTCAAATACTCAAAGAAGCGGATATCATTCAAGTTCATGATGTATTCTGGTGGATAATTCCAATTTATCCGTGGTTAAGAAAAAAATTATTTATGACTTTTCATGGCTATGAACAAATACCGCTAACTCAAAAACAAAAATTTTGGCATCAAGTAGCTCATAAATTGACTCGGGCAAGCTTGGCAATTGGAGGATTTCATGAAAAATGGTATGGAGTAAAAGCGGATATTGTGTGTTTTGGAGCCGTAGATTCATTAATGAATACCGAGCGAAAATCAAAAAATATTGATAATCAATTGAAAATTTTATACTTAGGCCGCATGGAACATGATGTTGGATTGATGCAATATCTAAGAGGTTTAAAAAAAACAATTGACAGTGGAAAAATAAAGAAGAAAATCATTTTGGAAATAGTGGGGGAGGGCAGTTTAGAAAAAGAGGCGAAAAAATATGTTGCGGAGAATAATCTTCCGGTCATATTTCTTGGAAAAATAGAAAATGCCAGCTCCCTTATTGACCACTACGATTTGCTCTTTGCTTCTCAATACCTAGTAATTCTTGAAGGCTTAGCTGTAGGAAAACCGATTATTGCTTTTGCAGGAAATCAGTTTAAAGAGGATTATTTGCTTCAAACGCCCTTCGCCGATTGGATTAACATATTCTCAATGTCATATGAATTAGCTGAAAAAATTCTAGTTACTCCTAATTTGAAACTTGTGAATAAAGCACAAGAATGGGCCAAATCTCAAACATGGCAAAAAATGGTTGAAAATTATTATCAAATATGGAGATTGAATTAAAACAAGGTGGGGAATCTGGAATAATTAAGAGATGTTTGAAATCAAATCGTTACAAAATGATAATTGCATTGATAATAAATTACATTGTCATTTATACGTCTAGTTGAATAATCAAAATTACATAAGATTTATGATCAAAATCATTCAAATTTATATCTTGAAACGTGTGTGGAATGTGAGATGATTTATCTGGAGAAAGAAATTAAATATGGGTTATAGTAACAAAGCAATTTCAGGAATATCTTGGTTAATCTTACTTCGTGGTTTAATAAGAGGCCTGACTTTTGCCAGAATGTTAGTCTTGGCTAGAATTCTTACTCCTGCCCAATTTGGAAGTTTTGGTGTTGCTACTCTAGTACTTTCATTCGTAGAAGTAATAACCGAAACAGGAGTTAATGTTGTTTTAATTCAAGAGGATAAAAAGAAATTTTATCAATATCTCAACTCTGCATGGGTGGTTTCCATTATGAGAGGAATTATAATTTCCCTAAGTATTGTATTAGCCACTCCATTGATTGTCCAATTCTTTCAAAGTCCAGATTCATTATCATTACTTTTTGCCATTTCTTTAGTGCCTCTCATCAAGGGCTTTATCAATCCCAGCATAGTTCTTTTTCAAAAAGATTTGCAATTCAAAAATGAAGTCTATTTTCGAAGCATAATCATTGTTTCGGGAACAATCACCGTTTTGTTAACTGCATTTTTATTGAGATCTCCAATGGCTTTAATCATTGGCATGCTGGTTGAAGCCGGCTTAGAAGTTATTTTATCTTTCATTATATTCAAACATAAACCCTCGCTTTCATTTAAAAAAGAAGATTTCATGTTCGTATTTCATAGGGGAAAGTGGATAACTCTTGCTGGTATATTTAATTATTTTCACCAGCAACTGGATGATATTGTAGTAGGTAGAAAGTTTCAAGTTCAAGACTTAGGCTTTTATCAAATGGCTTATCGATTAGCTATGCTTCCAATTACTGAAGTGGCAGATGTTTTCAATAAAGTATCATTTCCCATTTATACCAAAATTTCAAACGACAAATCCAGATTAAGATCTGCATTTATTAAAACTACTACTGTGATACTTTTATTGAGTGCAGGATTCACTTTTCTCATTTCAGCATTTCCGGAAATTATCATCAATATTCTTTTAGGATCGCAGTGGATATCAATCGTCAATTTATTGCCAATTTTGGGATTTACCGGATTAATCAGATCGATAACAGTAGCATCTTATCCTCTCTTTCTTTCGTTAAAGTATCAAAAATATATCACCAATGTTACCCTAGTAAGCGTCATCACTTTGGCCATTAGCATTTATCCTTTTACAACATGGTGGCAATTACCTGGCGCGGCATACTCTGCTTTATTGGCAACCTCTCTAGCTTTACCTTTATCAATTATTTATACTGTTAAATTGTTGAAATAGATTAACTATCTACTTATAATTTGTTTGAATTATTCTTCATTCAGATCTTAATAACTTGTGGTTTATTAATTGATCAATTGGGCTTTAATAGAATTTAAAAAACTATATTTTCTCTATTTCTTTTAAATCTTTATCAGGAAGATAGATAATTAAGAGACCGATCGCTATTCCCAGTATTGCCGTCCACAAATGACTACCTCCAAATAGCCACTTATCTAATTCATCTAAAACGTACCAAATACCTCGCCAAATTAAAACAATCCCAATCACAATAGATAAATTTTTAGCTAAATAACTTGGATTAATAATTTTTTTTAGCATAATCTCCTTTTTCATTATTAGACTTGTAACACAATAATAACACGATCATTTTGCTCATCTTTTTTTCATTATCTGTAGTGATACTTGCTCCTCTTACTTGCTTTAGATACCATCAGTCGTAAAACCCTTTTAAATGTGCCAAAAATCCAAATTAAATTCATTCGTGTTCATATTGAAATACAAATCTATTGTTAATCATACATCAAAATTGACCATCTGATTTAATAATCAACTTCTTCACAAGTTTTGTCAAACTTAAGTCCAAGTGGTAAATATCTAAGAATTGAATTCTTCATTTTAAAACATAATTGTATCTTTTTGCCACACTCGTTCATCTAATTGCTCGATGAGATTTTACTCCCTCCGGCATGATTAAGAATATCCGAGTTAAAAGTATAAGTAATTTTATTTCTCAAAGTATGTCTTTCTTGCGCTAAAGTAATTAATTTTGTCACTAATTCAACGCCGGATATTCCGGCTTGCTTCCAGTTATGATGATATAAACTGCCGGGCATGGTATTTACTTCGTTAACAAATACCATTTTCTTCTTTTCATTGATCAAAAAATCAATTCTGGCAATACCAGTACAGCCCAAAACTTTATAGCTTCTTTTTCCATAATCAATCACTTTCTCCAATAGAAGTTCATCAATTTTCGCCGGTAACTCACTATACTGTGAATTAACACCGCCTGTTTTTTTGCCACCTGATAAATATTTTTCACCAAAATCAAAAAATTCATTTTTATTAAGTGCTTTTTCCACCAAGGCGGTTTGTAAATGATCATTGCCCATGATTGGCAATGTTACTTCAATTAAATTTTCCACACTTTCTTCAACTAAAACCTTATCGTCATAATGTAGAGCGACTTCTATTGCGTTTTCCAAATCTTCTATTCTAGTAACTTTAGAAATTGCAATGCTGGATCCCAGATGCACGGGTTTGACAAAAACCGGCCAACTCAAATCTTCAATTTCTTTTAAAACTGCGCTCTTATTTTCAAACCAATCCGTATTGGTAAACCAAGTGTACGGAACAACAGGAATATTTTGAGTGGAAATTACTTGTTTGGTTAGTACTTTATCCATCGCCACCGCCGATGCAAATAAATCACAGCCTACAAACGGCACGTTAGCCATGCGTAACAAGCCCATAAGACTACCATCTTCTCCATTAGTGCCGTGAAGTGCTGGAAAAACCAGATCAATTTTGATCGATTTTAATCTTAATCCTGGCCAAATGATGTGAAGACCGTTGTCAAATTTCAGTTGAAGTTTTTTTTCTTTACTTATAACCTCAGCCAAATTTTTTTGTTTGAAATAGTTTAAATCAATCATTTCTTTAGTTGAGTACCACGAGCCGTCCTTGGCAATATAAATTGGATAAATTTCAAACTGGTTACTAGCTTGCAATGCTTGCATAATTGGAATATGAGCAGTGATAATTGAGACATCATGCTCTGCGCTTTGGCCACCAAAAATTACGGCAATTTTCTGTTTTACTTTCATTCATTCCTCTCTGTTTAACTGATAAATTTGTTGAAGAATATTCTTGTCTTTGCAGCAATCTATAAAAATTCAGTTTGATGATTTACTGATATTGATCCGGCCAATCATTCTGCATTAAAACTACATCATTTTTAACTGTTAATTGAGGCAAAGCCTCATAAGCTTTAATTGCATCATCAAACCAAATTACTTCACCTTGATAATTCGCTTTTTTTAAACCTTCTGCAATCATAGGTGTAACAGAGTTTTTAATCAAGATTACTTTTTCAATTTTTGCTCCTGCGATTTTTTTTCCAATTTCTTGATGGACAGTAGAAGTTCTATCACCCATTTCAACTAACCCCGGAGTAATATAAAATTTTCGATGGTTTTTTATGCCGGCCAAAAAATCAATCACGGCCTTCACTCCATCCGGATTTCCATTGTAGGTATCATCTAAAAAAATCACTCCACTGGCATCGATTTTCTTTTCCAAACGATGTGAAAAGGCCTTGGTTTGAGATACTCCTTTTGAAATTTGATTATGATTTAATCCGACTTTGAATGCAAGATGAATGCTTAGAGCCAATGGGCCAACGTGATGCAAACCCAATAATTGAGAATTAAAAATCATTTTTGAATTGCTACTTTCTATGATGAAAGTAGTTCCTGAAAGATCTGATTCTGCCCTATGTATTCGCCAGTTGTCTATTTGATGACGAGAATACAATATATGATTTTTTTTGGCTCTTTTTTTAGTTAATGTATTTTCTTCATTAACATATACAGTTTTGTCTTTTAAGTAATCGGCTAGTTCAAAAATTGTTTGTGCGGTTTTTTCCAAAGTTTTAAATTTCTTCAAATGAGCTTCATTGATACCTGTAATTATTCCTATGTCGGGATTTATGATTTTGCAAAGTTTATTGATATCTCCCGGGAAATATTCACCCAATTCAAAGATTAATATATCTTCGTCTCCTTTTAATTTACTTACAAAATCTGCAATTCCCCACAGAGTGTTAAAACTATTTTTTGGTGAAGCTACAATTTTTCCTTGTGACAGAACAGCTTGAAGAATTTCCTTCATGGTAGTTTTTCCATAACTACCGGCTATGGCAATTTTTACTCCGGAATGCTGGGCTAATTTTGTTTTAATTTGATTTTCTTTAATCACTGCCAATGGTTTCTGTATGACCACATCTATTAATAGAAGTGGAGGAATGATTAAATAAGCTAATAACGTAGGAAAAATAATTATGGTCAATATAAACAAGAAGAAATTTGTTAAATTAAAATTTGTCAGTAAAAATGCTAAGAAGGTGATAGTTATGGATATAATCATTAGCCATGTGATGCATAGCAACAGCAATGACTTGGGTGTTTTAACGAATTTTTTCCTCTTTTCTACTTGCGAAAAATTCCCAACCTGATAATACCAATGTAAATAATCTGGAATGTCGTATTCAGTAGCCTGAAGCATGTAAATCAGTGTTTTTGGATAAGAGAATCTATAACTTGAAAACCATTTTTGAATCATAAAAACTTCTTTATTTCCTCATAGACTTCCGTCACTTTTTCTTGATGCACAAAATGTCCGGAATTAGGAATTATTGTTAATTTTGAATTCGTTATTAAGTTGTCATATTTTTTCGCATCTGTTATTGGAGTGGCTTTATCATTTTCTCCCCAGATGAGCAGGGTAGGTAGATCAATTTTTTCTGCAGCTTTTTGTAAATCTTCCGAAATGATGTTTTGATAAGTTTTTTTTAATTGATTGCTTTCGTAATAATCACTTTGCAAAAAATGATACATTTTTCTTTTCCATTGTTCACGAAAAAAAATAAATGGTGGAATGAAAGTGATGATTTTGGCAATTTTGCTCACTATTAGGATTGAAAAATTTCTAAGTGATTTGTTTTTTGCGATACCGGCCGAGCCAATTAATACCACTTTCTTTGATAGAAGCTTGTTTTTTGCTAGGCCCTTAATAATAATTCTTCCACCAAATGAATGTCCGACATAAGCATATACTTTCAAATTCAATTTATATGTAAAAATCTGTACAAAATTAACATAATCGTCTAAAGTCCAGTCGCTGTTTGGCATCTCACTTTGACCAAATCCAGGCAAGTCTAAGCGAATCACTCTCCACTTCTGACTGAGTTTTTCAGTAAGAAAATCAAAAGTATGCAAATTATCCTGCCAACCATGCAAAAATAGTAATACTTCCCCTGTACCTTGATCTTGATACTCAATAGCCAGATTTTGAACGATTAATTTCATGAATTTTTATCTTAAAAATAGTGCCAAGATCAAAATGATTAAATTAGGAATGGTGCCAAATTTTGCATCAGACCAAGAACGAATGATGAGAAATTGGGAAATACTCACCATAGGAATGGCCAAGAAAAACCACCAATTCAAATTGAATACATAGGCTATGGCAGTGAAAATAAATCCCAGGCTAGAAATCAACCACAAAAACCCCATTGGTTTAGCAATGGGAATTTTTAATTGCTCCACTTTGGCTAACCGAAAAGCTTTCACAAAGCCAAGTAAATGAATCAAGCCGTGAATGACCATTAATAAAGTGAGTAAATAATGCATCATAAATGAAGTATTTTTTAAGCTTCATTATAAAGCATTAATAACCCACTTGCATTTTAAATATTTATTTTTTCACTTCCTATAGCTCTATACTCCAGTAGAGCTTGAAAGTAAAACAACAAGAGAAATTAATAGCCATGGTTTTTTAGTTTTAAATGTTTGCTCAGGTGAAGATGAGGTGGCGGGGGTTGGATTAGTGGGTTGTGAAGTTGGTGTTGGTTGTATTTGATTTTGTGTCGTTGATGTATTTTGCATATTATGATTAGTATAGCATTTTTAGTCCGATGCTAAAGCTCTGTTGGATCATCACAATATCAGAACTACACAAAGATATACACAAGTAACCAATCCAAAAACTAAAAAATATTGCCAGCCCATTCTAAGAGGGATGAGGGTGCGCCAATGGCGGAAGGTGTGGGATTCGAACCCACGGGACCCGTGAAGGTCACGGTTTTCGAAACCGTTGCGATGGACCACTCCGCCAACCTTCCATTTTTACCTAAACTTTTCTTAAATTTTTACATTGCCAAATAAACGAGTGTTTAACTTGCCACAGAATAACAACACGATTCTTTGCTTAAATTGATTCATGTTCTTACTGCACGACAAGTCAATTCTTTTTTTCAGCGCGAAGTCATATTTTTCAAAATTAAACTTGGTGCACCCAGCAGGAATCGAACCTGCATCAAAGGATCCGCAATCCTTTATTCTATCCGTTGAACTATGGGTGCTCATTCTTCTGAAGAACAACAGCTCTATTATAACTCATATATTTCGCAACAATCATCCTTGACATTTCAACTAATGTTGTTATTGCGTTACAAATCTAATGCTCCCTGGAAGATCCGTAGCGTAAGTCCGTGGTGGTTCAATCTTATTAAGATAAAAAATCCGCACATGCTTAAGAAATGGCAACTCAAATTACACAATTTAACTCACCCTTCAAAATCCAAAGGCACCTTTTTCTTCAGCCAATCCGCCATTTTTTCTACAGTGGTGGGTTTTGGCACCTCATTAAGCAAAACTTCGGACAAAACTAAAGTCATATCTTCCGGGCTAATATCACCCAGCAGTAAAGAAATGCGATTGGGAAAGCGCGCCACTTCAATGTTCAAAATATGAGCGCCTTTGCTTTTGGTAATCCAAAAACGTCCCAATTCTTCCCAATAATAAAGTGAGTTTTCGGTGCGAACTCCATAGGTGGTAAGCGAGTGACGAACGTTGCCGGGAGGCACCGAGTAAAGCACATAGACCATAAAAACAACGGCAAAAACTACCGCCATAAAAACCACTTGATTGGCAAAAAATAAAATTAATGCGATTAGTCCACCAATCATGGTAATGTTAGTAAAAAAAGAACGATTGGGTTTTTTAAAGGGTCGAGTAGGGGCGATCCACTCGATTAAAATTTCTTCCGGCAAAGGTTTATACATCCCGGGTAATAAAGCGCTTTCTTGCAAAGGAGTGGCCGGCGATACACCCTCTGGAAGCATGCCTTGCGAGCGTAAATACTCAATTTCTTCAGGAGAAAATTGGCCGTCGGCTTGACCGGCGGGGTTTTGATTATCGAAATTTTGGTTGGTTTGGTAGTTTTGCTCATTTTGATTGTCAAATTCATTATTTTGACCAGGTTGCTGGGTGGGATTTGCTTGATTTGGACTGGAATAATTCGCCTGATTATTAGCTTGAATTATTTGATCTGGATTACTGGAATTGGGTACTTGAGAATAATTTGAATTATTTAACACATTGCTTCGGTCATAATCTTGCTCACGCTGTGGATTGGTCACTGTTGGATTTGCCGGCGAATAATTTGTTTGATTTTTATATTGAAGTCTTTGATCTGAATTGCTTGGTTCTTCGATTTGAGATGATTGATATATCAATTTTTCAGTTGGGGCTTGTTGATTGGCACTATTTTGAATGGTAGTATTTCCGGTATTGGGTTGGGAGTACTGTTGAACACTTTGAAATAGTTTCTGCGCTTGAGTAGTGAAGCGATTTTGCATATCCATACTTTCATAATAACATGGAGAAGGATTTTTTCGCACTGGGTGATTTTTGAATGATACAATATACTTCAGCCAATACCTAATTAGAGTTGTCGAGCAATAAAAACATGAATTAATTTAAGAAAAGCGCTGTGATTGTGCGACAAGTTTAATATCTAGGTTTGCTCGATTTTTAGGAAGGGTGGCAGAGTGGTCCATCGCAACGGTCTTGAAAACCGTGACGCTTCGCGTCTCGTGGGTTCGAATCCCTCCCCTTCCGCTTTATCATGAAGCAAGCGTGACATGCGTGTAAACATAATTATTCCCACATATAACCGAGCAGAATTTCTTCCAACCGCATTGGATGCTGCTTTAGCACAAACTCACACAAATACAGTTGTGACGGTGATAGATGATGCTTCTACCGATGAAAGTTGGTCAATAATCAACTTTTATGCATCAAAGAATCCAACACTGCTTGGTCTTCGTTTGCGACGCAATCTGGGAACTGCGCAAGCAATGAATTGCGGTCTTGTGGCTCGAAATTGGGATGCGGTTTCTTTTCATGATTCAGATGATACTGTTTCATCGATGAAAGTAGCAAGACAAGTAGAGGCGCTTTCAACACCAATGGTAGTCAACAGTGGAGTAGACGCTAAACTTTATTCATTTATTGGCCAACAAATTGAAGTAGCGTGGAATAGCTGCTGGAAACTAGAGAATGGCGTTAGGCGCCGGTCGGGAAATCCAGTTTTTGGCGTAGCTCAACTACTGCCAAACTTCTTTTATGCCACAGCTCCAAATGATGGTTTTTTTCCAACCAATAGTGGGCTTTATCGGCGTTGTGTTTTTGAAAAACTGGGTTGTTTTCAAGATTTACCAGTGATGTCAGACACAGAATTTCAAAATAGAGTGCTGTTATATGGATGTGCAGTGCGTTACATAGATGAGCCTCTTTATACCTATTTTATTCACAGCCAGTCACAAACTTTCGGTGAGGCATTTCATGCTGGCACACAGAAACGCCGGGAAATTGCCGCAAGCGTCTATGCTCGCATTTCCGAACTTGCCGCTCACCGTTTTGATCAAAATTATCCGCATTTCAAACAAGATTTTCGCTCAAATCTAGCTGAAGAAGTGGCGGATGTAGCTAATCGGCGGCAATTACTCTGGCAAGAGGATTTGCTAGCCAATTCTTGATGTTGTAACTTCCATTTCAATACAAGTTACTATTGAA
>CAZTME010000025.1:0-13925 GCA_964614795.1 uncultured Pseudomonadales bacterium
GTGATGTTCACATTTGCAGAAATAACAGAGATAATTTTAATCAATAGATTTGGCTGCAAATTTTTAAATTATCAATTAAATTTCAATCTACTTTGGTACTTTCATTTATAGAAGTAGCCTTTGTTTGCAAAAAATCTCAATATCGGTTATAATTCAGGTTCCGCGGGGATGTATTGCATCGACGTGGTTGCTCGTTCACATCTGCAGGTCGTCTTTGATCAAAGACGTAAACAAAGATCAAAAACAAAGCTGTCAATAATTTCGTCAGCAAAGCTTGGAATTCATTCACTAATGGCGTCACTGCCATTGCTGATGCCATGTTCCCAGCTCCAGCTCGTGCTAGCCTTGCGTTAGCATAAGTAGGCATTCACACTTTTTGCCGCACGGTACGAAAGTGTGGGTGTAAACATAGCCGTGTGACCTTGCTCTCGTTTTCAGCCGAGAGTTAAATAAGACTTTTGCTGAAGAGGAACTTCAAATCGTTTGACCGTTTTCGGCTGAAGTTCTTAACTCAAAAACGCCTCTACACCTGTAGATGATGTGGATTAACACACTACGGACAGGGGGTCATACCCCCTCATCTCCACAAAAAATCAACGGTAGATTTCGAACACCTACTCATCTCTAATCATCAACGTTCTAACATTCAAAAAGTGCTGAGTTCTTTCATAAACGTCTTTGTCAATATCTACTTTATCAAGATCTACTTTATCAAGAGCCAGTTCGTTAAATCGAGCAGATTTATATTGGTCATCACCCATTTTTCGTTCGTAAAAACTCCATAATTTTTACCGCATAGACTTCGCGAGCTTTGCTTCCTTCTGGTGGGCCAATGAGTGCGGCGGCGTAGAGTTGATCCACAATGCGAGCCGCACGATTATAACCTAAAGAAAAGCGACGTTGAATAACACTAGCCGAAGCCTTACCTTGACTGGCGACGAACTGCGCGACCTCATTAAATAGTTCATCCCTCTCTCCCCCATCCGCTTCCACAATTCCACCTTTTGACGAAACTTTATACTTAGTTGTAATTTCTTCCTCGTACTCCGGCGCCTGGCCTCTTTCACGAATGAAATCGGTGAGTGACTTCACTTCTTTATCGGAAACCCAGGTGCCTTGAACACGCAATGGCTTGGCACGCGTTGGAGAAATAAACAACATATCACCCTTGCCCAATAATTTTTCCGCACCTTGCGTATCCAAAATCACCCTTGAATCCATCATTGAAGACACATTAAACGCAATGCGAGCCGGAATATTCGCTTTAATTAAACCGGTGATGACGTCTACCGAAGGTCTTTGAGTAGCCAAAACCAAATGAATGCCAATGGCGCGAGCCTTTTGCGCCAAACGAGTAATACACTCCTCCACCTCACTAGGGGCAAATAACATAATATCCGCCAGCTCATCAATCACAATTAAAATCTTATACATGGCTGCATGACCGGCCAACTCATTGTAGTCGTCAATATTACGCACTTTTACTTCACTCATCTTGGTATAGCGATTCTCCATCTCATTAACAGCCCACTTGAGTGCGCTCACCACTTGTTTTGGTTCCGTGATAACCGGCACCAATAAATGAGGCATGTCATTGTAATAATTAAGCTCCACTTGCTTGGGATCTACCAAAATCATGCGCACTTCACTTGGGCTGGATCTAAACAAAATGGAACATAAAAACGCATTCAAAGCCACCGATTTCCCCGATCCTGTTGCACCCGCAATTAAAACGTGAGGCATGGCCGCAATATCCATCACTGTTTCCGCACCCGTGACATCCAAGCCTAACGCCACCGCCAATTTTGAATGATGTTTTTTCATGGTGTCGCTCACCAGCATTTTTTTGAGGGTGACGAAAGAAGAAGAATGATTTGGCACTTCTATACCGACTAAAGATGTTCCCGGCATAGGCGCTTCAATGCGAATTTGTCCGGTTGAAGCGGCTAATGCTAAAGCCAAATCCGTGGCTAAAGCCGTAATTTTTGATAACTTAGTCCCTTGATTAATCTGTAAAGCATACTGAGTAACCGCCGGACCATTATTTTGCTGAACCACTTTGGCTTTTATCCCAAACGATTCCAGAGTATCTTCAATAATTTGTGCATTTTTGCGCACATCTCCTCTATCTGCCTCTCCACCATCACCACTGTCTAAAAGAGAAAAAGGTGGATACTCCCAAATCATCGGCACGGTTTGAGACAAAGTTTCTTCTGGCAAGCTGGGTGTTTTGTTTAAATCTTTAGCAATTGAAGAATTAACAGATTCTTCTGCACTTAGCAATTCACCGGCCACTTTACCGTCTTCAATGAGCGTTGGTTTAACTTCTTGAAACTCACCATCTTCGGCTTTCTTTCGTGACAGTGACAACTTTGGTAAATGAAAGCCAGATTTTTTCTTGAAACTTGTGGCTTCCATCACATCACCCACGGGATTAAACTCTTCTTCCTCCACAATTTTTTCCTTTATGATAATTTTTGAGAGTTTTTGCCAGATTGAATCTGCTATTTCTCGCAGTGAAGTATCAAAAATGAGTAATAAGCCGGCCATCATTACAAAACTATAGGCAAGAATGGCACCGGCTGTGGAAATCAAGTTGGCCACACTCTCAAAAACGGATCTGCCAATTCCTCCGGTGCGAAAAACTCCCATAAAACCGATCCAAAGAATTAATGCCCCCAAAAAAACATGTGGTTGCGACCACTTCCATTTTGCACCAAACAACAACATACCTGCCGCAATTAATATAAATGGAAGAATTAATGCGGATAAACCAAACCAATTAGTCAATAATTCATAAATTTGAGAAAGCCACACCCCTTGTCGAGTAAAAGAAACCAAAAGCAAGATGCCGGTAAGAATGAAAAATAAAGATAGCAATGACAAGAGAGTATCTTGTTTAAGTTTTAGTTTGAGTTTTCGTCGGCGTTTGCGTCCCATATAGTTATATAATTTAATGTTATAGGATATTTTGTTAGTTGTCAAGTACTGAGTTGAAATTTAAGCTCAAATGCTGAAATTAATGAACCTTTCCTTTACATCATACTAGAGAAATTGAGGAATCTCAAAGCGTAATTATTAAACCCACTTCCGCGGGCTAAAGCCTGAGTATTCGGGGCGGAGACTCTGTCTTTATACTTTCATCATGTTTTTTTTAAATGTGGTATTTGATGACCATTTCATTCACTGTTTTTACAGTTTCAGCAAAATAACCATAATGAAAGTATCTCATGAATCTTTCCTCCGCTCATCTGAAGATACGCTCCGGGCATGACTTCATCCTTGGCGGGTTTAGCCAAGTTTAACCTACCATCCCTAAATCCCCATCCGTAAGGTCGCTTGGGGGATGGATGAGCCACCACTCAGCAGCTTAAGCTCTGCTTGTAACACTCTAAAAACCCGAGCGTAAGCTCGTGCCAAGTTTAATAATTTAATTGATCGGCACAATTTCGCACACAATCAAAGGCTCTCTTTTGATGATCTGATAAAGCTTGCGACTTAATTTCTTCTCCACCATTCTTTCGTACTCGTCATCCTTAAGCACTCGTGTCTCTTTAGATAAAATCGTTGCCACCGCTTCTTTCATGTACTCAATCACTTCCGTAGCTTCACGCATGAAAATAAATCCCCTGGAAACGACTCTAATTTGATCTAGCTGAAGTTCGTCTTTTTTCTTTGGAATAACAATTACTACAATGCCGGATTGACCTAAAGCCAAACGATCCGAGAGGACAATTGGCCCAACATCACCCACACCCAAACCGTCCACAATTTGAGGTTGCAAATTCATAATTTCCAGCGAGTGAGGAGAACCTTGAGCAAAACCAATTACTTCTCCTTCCACCGGCAACAAAACCTGTTCTTGATGATAGCCCAGTGGCTGAGCCGCTAACTCCCAAAATTTGTAGCGATGCCTATCGGTGCCGCCAATGGGCATCACAAATTTCGGTTTAATTAAGTTAAGAATATGTTGTTGTTCCGGCAATGAGGCGTGTCCGGAACGATGAATGGCGTGATCTAAAGCCGGATAAACCACGTGCACTTTATTTCGGCAAAGTTCATCGATTGCGCCATAATAATACATTTCGTTGCCGGGAATAGCGTCGGCGGAAAAAACAACCGTATCGCCTTTTTGAATTTGCAGTTGTTTATGCTCGCCATAAATGGCTCGCATTAAACTTGAACCTTCTTGTCCCTGACTACCGGCTACAATCACCGTTACCAACCCCGGTGGTACATCCTGAAGTTCACGTTTGTCCACTCGCAAGCCTTTTGGTAAATTAAGTTTACCCAATTCAAGCGCTACATCCACATTTTGTTCTACCGATCGACCGATAAAAACTACTTTACGACCTAATTTACTACTGGCATCAATAATCTGTTGGATGCGATGAATATGAGAACTCATCACGGTTACCACACACTTACCTTTGGTTTCTTCCATAATCTTGAAAATTGCCGGTCCCGTAGTATTTTCACTGGGAGTTTTTTCCGGAGTTTCGATACGCAAACAATCAATATTCATGAGTAAAACTCCTTGCGCCCCTATTTCGGCCATTAATTTTTCGTCACTCACCGCGCCATCTATGGGAGTAGGATCAAGCTTAAAGTCACTGCCGTGATAAATGATGCCTTCCGGGGTGTGAATGACCACATGGCGCGTGTCTGGAACCGAGTGAGTCACAGGCACCAATTGAAATGAAAAATAATCACTCAACTTGACCGGTTCCTGAGAATTTATCATTCGCACTTGTTTATTCATTCCAGCGTCTTGCAATCGTTTTTCAGCGAACCTTGCCGTTAAAGGTGAGCCATATAGTGGAAAATCCGGTAAATGATGCAAAATATAGGGAGCGGCCGCAATGTGATCATCATGACCGTGAGAAAAAATTAAACCGATAATCTTTTTTCCTTGCTCAACGGACTTGAGCACATAGCGATAATCCGGGATTAATACATCAACACCGGGCATGTAAACATCGGGAAATCCAATGCCACAATCCAAAATTAACATTTCATCTTCATACTCATAAACAAACATATTCTGAGTCACCCTGCCCATACCTCCCAAGGGAATAACTTTAATCATAAAAACCTTTCTTTATTAGACTTGTCGCACAATAACAACACGATTCATTTGTAACAAATTAATTCATGTTTTTATTGCGCAAAAAGTCTATTACTTACGTTTAAAAAGTTGTTCGTTCATGCCCCAAAAAGCTGTATCTTTATTTTTATCGCGCAAACGAATAAACCAACGATTTATTTTACTACTTTTATAGGTAAACAAAGCCCAGATAAACATAGTGCTAAAACTGAATAAATTAAACCAATACATACCATATTCACTTGAAAAAGGCGGATCAAAGGCAAAATAAAGTATCATATGAAAAAGAAAAAACAAACCGATGGCAATTTTCATCAGTCTCATATAACGACGCCCTTCTTGTTTTGGATCTGTGAGTGTTAATCCTAAAAAGGCTGCCGAACCGGTAAAAATCCCTAAAAAGCAAATCAAAAAAAATAATGGTTGAGAAAGATTCCAAGCCAAAGGAAATACAGCATTAAAAATTGAAACGATCGTGAAAAGAGTCATGCTGCCCAAAGCGATCACAATGTGACTTAGCCACAAATGAAAATATTCCGAGTGAGTAAATAAATCATACAGAGGATCTTGTTCAGATTTTAACCTGAAGGACTTCGTCAATGAATGAATGACTACGAAAGCATAAACGTAAAGCATCATTAAAGTTAACGCTGTATCAATGATAAACAACTGTCCCGGACCAAGTTGCAACTGCGTGTCCGAACGCAAGAGAAAAAAAATGAAACTTTTCATCCATACAAAAAACACTGGCGCTAAAAGAAAAGTGTAAAAGAATTGAACGCTGTCTATTCGAAAAACTTCTTTTTTACCATTATGTCTATAGACAAATAAACCGGCTATAATAGTTAAAATGGGCACTACATAAAGAAAAATTGACATAATCTTAAATTAAATACTAGACTTTTCTCAGAATAAGAGCGTACATTCATTTCCAAAGTATTATTAGACTTGTCGTGCAATAACAACACGATTCATCTGTAATAAATTAATTCATATGCTTATTGTACAACAAGTCTACTCATGAAAAATTTCAGAGTAATTAATTTAAGACTAATATTGCGGTAAAAAGATTTGACGATTATCCATACTAATGACAATGCGATCGTAACCTTTTTCTACAATAATTCTCGCGGCCTTTCTGACTGCTCCTTCCAAAGTTCTCTGCAGAGTTCGAATACCCATGTCATACCCCAGTGGTCGAGCCACAGCCGGCCAAACATCATCTTCAATAACAAATTGTTCCGGCTTAAGTCCGGCTTT
Organism: uncultured Pseudomonadales bacterium; assembly: GCA_964614795.1. Taxonomy (GTDB): domain Bacteria; phylum Patescibacteriota; class Microgenomatia; order UBA1400; family PJMF01; genus CAZTME01. The sequence continues at coordinate 6,368 of CAZTME010000025.1, forward strand.
TTCCAACAACGAAGGCAAAACATAGCGTTGAGCAATGACGATTTTTTCATGATCGGTATAGGAAGGCATACTAATTTTTTCCAAACGATCCATGACGGCAGTGGCAATATCAGCGGTGTTGTTGGCCGTCGCCAAAAAAATGGCATGAGATAAATTCACCGGGTAATCTATGTAGGCATCGCGAAAAGAATGGTTTTGCGCCGGGTCCAAAAGCTCAACCAAAACACCCATAATGTCACGGTTAGCTTCTTTGGCCACACGATCTATTTCATCAAGCAAAATAATGGGATTGCGCACTTGAGCTTCGCAAATACCTTTAATGACACGACCGGGCTCCGATTCCAGGTAAAGTCTTGAGGCACCTCGCAGTTCTTTTGCCGAACCCATACCGCCAAAAGGGATGCGAACCAACGGCCGATTTAACGCCTCGGAGAGTGAGTAGGCAAAAGTGGTTTTTCCGGTACCCACCAACCCGACTAATAATAATACCGGCGCTCGAAATTCTTGCTCCGCAAACTGCTTTTGACGCAGTTTTAAGACACTCACATATTCTAAAAATCGATTCTTAACGTCCTGCATTCCATAGTGATGCTTTTCAAAAACTGCTTTGGTTTTCTCAATATCCAACTCATCCTGCGATTCTCTTTCCCAAGGAATTTTTAAAACCCAATCAATGTAACGAGACACTTTTTCGTATTTTTCATCATAACTGCCCAACTCTACCGAACGCTCTAAAGAAACAATATCTTTTTGCACTTTGCGTGCAACTTCTTCCGGCAATTGAGCGGAAGCAACCTTATCTTTCTGTTCTTGAATTTCCTGTTGTAAAATGAGTTTGTAATCACTCATGTTAATCCTTTAGCGATTGGTTGGAAGCAAAGCGATAAAAACTAAAACCCACCAAACCCAAACCGGCTCCAAGCGTGATTAAGGTTAATTCCAAACCGCCGGCTGTAGGTAAAGTATCCGTATTTAGACCTCCTTTTGTTTCTCCAGATTCGCTGGCTGTTTGAGTCGTACCAGTGGTTGCAGTATTTGCAGTTGAAGAAGTAGCTAAAAATAAAGAGAAGTTAATTTGTTGGTCTCCCGAACTGATCGCAATGGTATAAGTGCCATCCTGAGAAAGAGTGGTAGGTTGAAAACTCCAGTTTGTGCCGGTCACCGTCGCTTCATGAGCTTCACCATTGATGCTGACACTCACAGTTTGACCCGCTGCATTTGTCCCGGAAAATGCCGGATTGGCTCTACCAGTGTAAGTCCAAGAAGAAATTCTTCGACCACCTACAGTGCTTGCGCCAATATTTTGTAAAGTCAAACCTTCCGCCAAAACCAAGCTTGGACTCAAAATAGCAAAGATGTTCAATAAAATTATGATGAAAAAATAATTGAGTTTCTTCATAAATTTCCTCCAAATAATTCTTCGTAACTTAGAAGTCCGGATTTAGCCCCGATTTTACTCACCACACTACCGGCATTTTTCACACCCAGTTGTGCCGCCTGAATTGGACTGCGTTCATTAAAACGTGCGGCTAAATATCCAGAAGCAAAAGCATCTCCCGCTCCAGTTTCATCCACAACTTTCTCAATTTTCGCCGCTGGCAAATGCTCAATCGCTTGATTATAGTAAATATCCAAACCAGACCCACCGTTGGTCACCACAATTTCGGGAATTAAATTCAGCAAATCCTGTTGAATAATTTTCAGACCATCCCATTCTTGAGCATTGACCAACAACATTTTCACCGGCAAATTTTCATCAATTTTAACTTCGCCGCTATTGAGCAAAGCAATTTCTGCCGAGCCGGGGTTCCAACTGAGTTTAACGTGATATTTTTTCGCCAACTCAAAAATTCGTTTTAGTGTTTCTTTGCGACCGGCAATACTGGAAAGATGAACGAGCTGAGTGCGTTGAAAAGCTCTTTCATTAATATCTAACGGATCCAGTTGCGAAGAGGCGCCTCGATGCACCATAACGGTTCTTCCACCATCATGACCAATTAAAATCACCGATCCGCCGGTTTGCTCTCGTCGCTCTCGAATGACGTATTCGGTGTCAACGTGAAAACGAGCAAAATCTTGCAAAACCACTCCCGACCAAACATCTCTGCCCAACTCGGCAATAGTGGCGGTCGCCAAACCGGCTCTGGCTAAACCGGCGGCAACATCACTTCCACCTCCTCCGGTACAAAGTTCAAAAGAATCAATTTCCAATTTTGCACCATAAAGCTGACATAAAAATACCCCATCACCTGTATTTTGCAACTCAAAATCTTCTGAAGTAATAAAAATATCAATAATTGAAGAACCGATAGTTAAAGCGTCTAGCATATATTCATGGTAACGCGAAAAAAGAAAAAAAGCTAGGAACAACGTTTGGCCACTTCAACTTCGAACTCATTTAAGGCCTGCATCACTTCAGCAACAGAGTTGGCAAACTTATAAAGACTTTGTTCTTTTTCATCCACATAAAAATTTTCCTTAACCACTTTCATAAAATTCGGCCAAAAATCCCCATACAAAATAATGGGTCGATGATTGCCATACTGCAAGTGAGCCATTAGCCACACAGTTGCCCACTCGGATAAAGTGCCGGTGCCACCTTGAAAGATAATAAATGCGTCGGATTCTTCAATCAAACCAAACATGCGAGAAATATAATCGGTGGTTTGAATTTCCAGGTCTGGTTCGTTGCCGGAATAGCGTCCTTCAAATTCCGGCATGTCCACCGGTTTAAATGTGACGGCAATCGTTTGACCATTAACCGATTCGGCGCCAAGGGTGGCCGCCGCCATAACGCCCGGTCCACCACCATCAATAATGATTTTTCCCCGCGATGCTAAGGCTTGACAAACCGCGTAGGTAGCTTGATAAACAGGATGGTCTTGCGCAATATCCGCACTGCCAAAAATTCCAATTCGATTAAGAGAGCAGAGTTTTTTTCCGGCCGGAATGTGAACATAGGAATTTTTGTTCATAAATTTCTTTCTATTTTTATTGCTTAGACAACTTTGAATGACAAATATTAGCTGAAGAATAAGTTACTAGACTTGTCTATTGCGCGACAAGTCTATTATTGTATGAGCGACAAGTCTACCTTAAAAGTCTTAGTTGTTGAAGGGTGGAAAGTTTTTGACAACCTTGAGGCAAGAACAATGCCGGATAAAAAATTGTATTCCAAATTAAACATCCGATAGAAAAGTTTCCTATTGCTTTGTGAACGCTAGAGTAATTAAAGTGATGTAATATCTGCCAATATGATGAGAATGAAATAATTAATGAAATAACGTCAATTTGCAGTAGTTGATTAACATTTGACAAACAAACTGATTCGCTAAGCGTCAATTTTTTTTGAAATTATCAGATCAACCATAATCGAGCAAATTATTGTACTTATTGCGCGACAAGTCAATTTTTTTGAAGTTAGGAGGAAAAATGTGAGAGTTTTGAGTTTTTTTAGTTTTTGATTTTTAAAACAGTTTCTTTAAGTTCTTGCCAGCGAGCGGTAGGATCTTGAGAATTCCAAAGAAAGCTACCCACAGCAACGCCATTCGCGCCAGCCTGCCTAATTGCGGGCAAACGCTCTGGATTGACACCCCCATCTAAAATTATTTCACCGCTATAACCGGCTGGCAGGCTGGCGCGAATCTCTTTAAGCATCGCTAAAGCCTCCGGCCTGAATTTTCCACCCTGAGCGCCAACTTGCACGCCCATCACTTGCCATAAATCAAGCTCTAAATTTTCAGCCTGAATTTCTTGAAAAATGCTTTCTACATCCGTACCTAAAGCTAACGAGATACCGACTTGCCACTGATGAGACTTAATTTCTTCAACTACATTGGCAATGCTGGACAAATGTTCAACTTGAACAATGACGGCCCTGATTGGCAAAGAATCGGCTACAGAAACCAACTCATAAACGTAATCCAGCGGTTCTTCCGCCATAATATGTACATCAAGCTGCAAATCATGAAATTGATATTTGGAGAAATCCAAGGGAGAAATTGTTAAGGTATCAGCAAAAAAACCATCCACCACATCTATATGAACCACCGGCGTTTCAAAAGCTTGAGTCATGGTGAGCTGAGACTGAGCAACAACATCGTTGGTGGTTAAAATAGCCGGATAGAGTTTCATTTTATTTGTTGATTAATTGTTTCCAATTGCGCCAAACGTCTAACATGTTTAGCTTCTTGAGAAAAAGGCGTGTCAATAAAGGTTTGAGTGATGCGTTGCATTAAATCAAACTCCGTCCAATCTCCGGATAAAACCAAGATATTGGCATTATTATGTGCTTTACCATGTCTGGCCATTTCGGTATTAACAGCCGCAACGGCTCTAATTCCAGCTACTCGATTGGCGGCAATGGTCATACCGCCCCCAGATCGACATAATAAAATTCCCAAGGAGTTAATTCCTTGATTTTTGGTTTGCAAAAGAGCCCTCACCACTTCACCGGCAAATTGAGGATAATCATCTAAAGGATCTAGTTGATAAGCCCCACAATCTTTAAGCTCAAAATTTTGTGAGCTAAGCCAAGTTTTCAATTTTTCTTTGTAAGAAAAACCACCATGATCTGCACCGATAATGATTAAGGGAAGTGATGACATCTTTACTTTCAAACAGAGTATAACACTAACTCATCTATTTTTTAAAAGTCGTTGAATCATTGCTTCATGCCAAAAAGGATTTGGTATATCATGCATTCTTTCACCGGCTACTCTTCCAATCGCCCCTTGATAATCCAAGCGCAGATCACCAAAATTTAAAATTTTTCCCCAAAAACCTTGAGTCACTTGCACTCCTCCGAATTGGGCCATATCTCGAGTGTGTCTTTTTTTAAAGATCCAACCCTTATCGATTATCAATTGTCTGGCGGTAACCGTATAGAGAGTATGAGACCATTGTTTGTAAATTAATAATCCAAGAAATAAATAAATTAAAATGCCAATACTCCAAGAAAAAACTTTATTTTCAAAAAAAGTGATGAAGTTTGTACCAAATATGGATTGAAGCATACCGATGAACATGGCTAACAAAACAAAAATTAACCAGAGCACAAAACCAGTGGTTAATAGCCTTGACATTAATAAAACGGTTGAAGGTTGAATGTAAAGAGCATCAATTTGAATTTCATCGCTCGAGGATAAAGTTTCACCGACCGGTTGAATAGGGTTTGCCTCAGCGACTTTGTTGGCTGTTTGATTATTTGAATGTTGTTGAATCAATTTTTGCTCTTCCCGTTTTTTTTCATCTATGATGCTTAATAAGTGATCTTGTTCAATTGCTGAAGAAGTCGCAGAATCAGGTAACTCTGAATTGGTATTACCTGGCGAAGACATTAAATTTCCTTCTGATTGATTCTGAAAATTTATTGATGAATCCTGATTGAAGTTGGGTTGAGAAAAAATTACATTTTCTTGAGAAAAATCTCTTGATGTTGAGTGAAATGAATTGGATTGAGCAAACTTTTTCATAATTGTGAAAATTATATCACTACTCCAAGCCGAGTTGCGCTCGAGTTTCTGCATCCATCATGTCCGGTACCCAAGGCGGATCAAAAGTTAGTTCCAAACTTAAATTTTTATAAGCGTCAAAACCGGGAATATCATCTAAAGCTTGTCTGATCATATCTTCAATGGTGGGTGCCAGAGGGCATCCGGGCGTGGTTAAGGTCATCACCACATGAGCTTGATATTCAACTCCCAACTTGGTTTGAATTGATTTCACTGTGACATCATATATTAAACCCAAGGAAACAATATCCACTCCCAATTCCGGATCAATCACTGTTTGCAATGCTTGTTTAATTCTTTTGGCGGTAATATTGTTCATAAATATTATATAAGCTCTCTCAAATCGAAATGTTAGATTTGCCTTACTCTAAACCGGATTAAGTGTCAGATATAAATATCAATTCTTTTTGTGATTACTATTGCATTTTTAATGGGATGTTCTATTTTTTTCCTCAAATTGTTTAGAATAAAAATTTTATTATTTCTTTTTGAATTTCAAATTTCTAATTTATAAATCAACATAGTGAAGTCTAAATCAGAGTATAAGAATTCTTCAATTAGTTGATGTTATTTGATGAAATTACTGATTAGACTTGTTGCGCAATATCAGAAGGACTTCTTTTAATTAATGTTCTTGTTGCGCGACAAGTCCATTATTTTGAATTTGGTCGAAAATTTTGACAACTAAGATAAATTCTGCGCAAACCATTTATTGAGTTTTTACAAAAAAGCCCCCAAGAACGAAAGTTCTTGGGGGCTTAAAATCACATCTTATGCTTTCTTAAGCACTGGCATGTTGGTTCTGGAAGTTTCCATAACCTTGTAGCCGGCTGGAACAGCATCTAGAGAGCCGTCTCGGACATCTCGAGCAAAGAAGTAAATTCTTTGTTTGCGACCATTTTTAAGAGTCACATCTTTGGCGTGCAGGTAGTAAACCTGACCTTTAGCATTGGTGTAACTGTAGGCGTTTGCCATAGTCTATCCCTTTCTCTTTATTTATACTGCACCGCCCTTCTCTGGAGAGGAGCGGTAATACACATCTATTACATACTCCAGAGAATCTATTTGATGTATCATACTTCTTTTAAGGACAGAGGGCAAGTGGCAATCTTGATTATTCTTGAGAAGGAGCGGGAATTACTGCTCTAAACCACGTATTGGTCGGTACATCAGACATTGTTTCGGTATCGGTAATGTAAACTTCCATTGGTAAAGCATCCAAACCAACTGAAGCAGAACCAATCAAGCCACCTTTACCTTCTTCCAAAGAAAAAGCCCTGGTGAGAGTAGCCTTGTTTGCCGGTTTAAACCAAACCACGAATTTTTTTTGGCTCTTCTCTTCTTCTTGAGATGCTTCTTCCGTTTGTTCTTGAGAACTTGAATCGGTTGAAGTTGCTGATGTCGCGCGCGCCTTTTTTGCAATTAAGTTTGCTAAAACCAGTAAAGAAACTGCATTGTCTCTGATTTGATAACGAACCTGCGCGCGCGAAGATTTTGCTTCTTCTGGCGCACCTTCGGGAGCAACCATAGAAACGGAAGGCACATCATTCACCGTACCGGTAGCCAAATCTGTTTTTTCATTATCATCCAATTGGGTTATTTCGATTGATTCCGCCGTATCGGAAATACTTGGTTCAGTGGAATTATTTTGCATCCAACGCCAAAAGGCGAAACCGATGACTATTAGTACTACTAAAGGCAGTATAAAGGGTATTAAAGCTTTCATATAACGTTCTTATACCACCGTAATTCCAAACAAACAAGTGGATATTAAACTTATTGCATAATAACAACGCGGTTTCTTTTGGATCATGTTGCTCCTGTGCGACAAGTCTATTGAGCTTTACAACTATGATAAATCTTATTGATTTTTTAATTCATTCCCAACCTATCAGTAAAAATGAAACCAATTTTGTTAATTACCCGATTGTGTTGCTTCCGGTTCTGAATCATTCAAATCTATTTCCATTGTTTGAGGCTCCACATTAACTGTTGAGCTTGTTTGTAATTCGGTTAAAACCGCTTCTCTTAATTGACCGCCATTC
>CAZTME010000026.1:0-13199 GCA_964614795.1 uncultured Pseudomonadales bacterium
TATTGAGGAAAATAAACCGCCGATTATAATTAACAAACTAATCAAAAGCGTGAAAATAAACCATTCTTTTAATGATTTGGAAAACAATTGAGCAGTGCTAGCTGGGATGATTAATAAAGCATTAATTAAAATCACTCCTAATAACTTCACTCCTGCAATTATTACCACGGCTAGCATCACTTCAAAAATTCTTTCATATTTATTTATCTTAATTCCTTTTATGAAAGCATATTCTTTGTCTATTGAAAGCGAAAGAATAATGGGCATTACTTTTATTAATATAATTAAAATTATTAACGTTATCACAAATAAAACAATTAAATCTATATTTGATATGGTGACCATACTTCCAAACAAAAAACTAATCATATCTGGCTGATAGCCAGGAAGTAATGAAAAAACTATTACTCCCAGTCCCATTGATGTAGGCAAAATTATTCCTAAAGTGTTATCTAATGAAAGACTCAATTTTTCTTTCATTATTGGAAGCATGAGAGCAATGATAACTGCATAAACTAAAGCAATAAATAGAGGATAGAAGCCAAATATTAAACCCAATGCGATACCGGCCAACGAAGCATGGGCAATAGCATCACCATAAAAAGATGCCTTGCGAATTAAAGTAATTACCCCCATAAATGAGGCAACTATGGCTAGCAAAACTCCGGCTAACAATGCTCTTTGTACAAAACTAACAGATAATAATTCAATAAATTCTGTCATATATTAATGAATATGGAGGTGTTGTTTGTGATTAATATCATACAGACGTTTGAGATTTACTTCTGAAAGAGTTTCATTTGGTAAGCCTTGGCAAATGATGCTTTTATTAACACAAATAACTTGATCTGCAAAATTCAGGACATTATCCAAAGCATGGGTGGAAATTAGGATTGTCGAATGATTTTCATTTTTAATTTTTTTTAACAATGAGTAAAATAATTCTCTATTCGCATTATCAATGCTGGATTCAGGTTCATCAAGAATTAATAATGATGGATTATTTAACAAAGCTCTGGAAATCAACACTCTTTGTTGTTGACCGCCAGATAAGTTGCGAAATTGTTGGTTTTCAAATCCTTCTAAATCAACCATTTTGAGAGCTGATTGTATTTGTTGATTAATCATTTTTTTTGAAAAGGAGTAATTACTTAATGATAATTGGAGGATTTCTGCAACTGTTATTGGTATGTGAGTTGGCAATTTGCTATATTGTGGTACATAACCAATATTTTGATTACTATTTTTGGGTAAAAAATCGATTGAGCCGGTAAAGTTGAGTAAATTGAGAATTGCTTTGATAATTGTTGATTTTCCAGAACCATTTGGTCCAATGAGCATGGTAATAGTGGACTTTTTTAATGTGAACGAAATGTTCTCTATGCTGGCTGTAGGACTTCCCGGATAGCGAACGCTCACGTTAGTGAGCGTGAGCGAAGATTGATTATCATTATCATTAATATTATTCATTAAGTTCTTTCGACAAAACTGCTTTGGAAATAGTATTTGCCATTTCTTTCATATTTTCAGAATAATTTGGACTAAGCGGATCTACCATCACTACGGTACCATTTATTTGTTCCGCTATGGCTAGAGCACTATCTTTTGAAAATTGTTTTTGTACAAAAATTACTTTAATATCCTCTGAATTGGCTAATTTAACAATTTTTTGCATGTCTTGTAAAGAAGGATCTTTACCTTCAACTTCAAAATGTTCTTGTACAAACCCATATTCATCGGCTAAGTATCCAAAAGCCGGATGATAAACTAGTATAGTTTTTCCTTTAATTGGTTCGAAAGCTATTTTGAGTAGTTTGTCTAATTCTTCCAATTCATAAATATAATTACTTAAATTGCTTTCATAAATAGAAGTATTTTGAGGATCAATTTCTGAAAGAGTTTTGGCTATTATTTCAGCTTGTTGAATAACCATCTTTGGTGATAGCCATACATGAGGATCGACTGAAGATTCTTCAGCCAAACTTTCTTCATCATGTTCATCAGCGTGATTTTCTTGCAAGTGGGAATGTTCATCATCATCATCATGTGAATGAGCTTCTAGTTGTCTCAATTTATTGTTTGACGAAGTGTCAACAACTTTCATTGAAGGATTAACTGAAATTAATGAATCAAGCTTCACTTTCTCAAATGAAATATGACCTATTCTGAAATAAATATCAGCTTGCGAAATAATTTTCATTTCTTGAAATGTTGGTTCATAAACCCCATGATCATTTCCTGGTGGAATAATCGCTGAAACATACACATTGTCTTTGCCAATCTTTTCAACTACTTCTATTTGTGGAAGTATGCTGACAATAATATTTATTTTTTCATTTGATAATGTGTTATCGCCTTCTTTCTTGCTTGGAAAAAATAAAATAAATAAGGTCAATAACATTGTTAATATTGGAACAGCGATTAAAGTAATTAAAACTTTTTTATTCATATAGATCCTTAAAACTTTTACTTTTGATTTAATATTAGCACTTTGTTCTTATGCTTAAGAAATTTGACTTTGATTTTTAGTTTTATTACATTTTGAATTATTAGACTTGTTGCACAAAAACATCTAGGAGCTTTTAGCAAAAAACTCACTATCTTATTGTGCAATAAGTTTATTTGTAACGAAGTATAACTGAATCTTTTAATTAATGCAACCCAATTGCAAAAGCTTTTATCACTCTATTGGTTTTGATCTTGGCCTATGTTACAATTTGATTCCATTGCCTGGAAGCGTCGCATAGTGGCCTAGTGCAGCGGGTTGCTAACCCGCGACTTCGAAAGAAGTCTCGTGGGTTCGAATCCCACCGCTTCCGCAATTTAGAAAATGTCTTTATTGGCTCGCCCTACTCAAGAGCTGGCATTCGCGTTAACCAGCAATTTTGGTTCGGATATTTTCAAACTGAGGCCAAAAACTATGTTTAAAGTCAATCGTTTTTGGTTAATTGATTTGATTATTTTAGGAATGCTTATCGGCATAGCTGTTTTCACGTTGAAAGAAATTTTTCACCCAGGTCTTTACTACGCTCATGATAGTATTTATCATTTTGTCAGATTATTTCATTTCATTTACGAATTGAATGCGGGTCAGTTTCCAGTCAGAATTTCCAGTTTATTAGCTTACGGATATGGATATCCTTTATTTACCTACGTGTATCCGCTACCTTATGCTGTCGGTTTTCTCTTCAATTCACTTGGACTTCAATTGAGTGATGCTTTAAAATTGACATTATTCTTTTCTTCACTCTTTTCTTTATTTCTTTGGTATCTTTGGTTGAGATTGCATTTTAATCGATTTTCCTCATTAATAGGTTCATTAATCTTTTGGTTTATACCATATCGATTTTTATCAATTTTTGTCACTTTTCAGTTAGGAACAATAGTAGCTATGAGTTTTTTTCCATTAGTTTTTATTGGTATTTTTTTATTAACAAAGAAAAACTTTAATCCAAAAAGTTTTCGCTTTGGTCTGATTATTTTTATTATGGGTATTTCAGGAATGTTGTTATCACACTTAATTACATTAATAATAGTGTTTCCAATTATTTTACTTTATTTAATTATTAGATTATTTGATTTATGGAAAAATTCTTTATCTAAGATTTATTTCTTTAAAATAATTTGGATTATTTTTTCATCTGCGGTTTTTGTTTTTGGTTTAACTTCTTTCTATTGGCTACCCGCATTGATTGAAAAAAACTGGGTAAAAGCTGGGCATCAGCCAATTGTGGATATTGATGATCATTTTCCATCAATAAAACAATTATTTTTCCCAAATTGGGGTTATGGTTATTCTGTAATTGGTGATGAAGATGGATTGTCTATGCAATTGGGAATTGCTCAATGGCTTATTATTGTGGCAACGCTCATATTGCTATTTATCAAAGCGATTATTTATAAGAAAAAATTTCAAAATAATGACAAAGTTTTACTTCTATTACTCATTACTTCATTTATTTATTTGTTTTTAATGCTCGATTTTTCATCTTTCATTTGGAATATATCATTATTAGAATCTTTGCAACACCCATGGAGATTGCTTGTGGTTTACGGAATATTAACTTCAATTATGGCGACATTAATTGCGCAAACTCGCTATGGAAAATTTTTAACAATAATTTTAGTAGTAATTTCAATCATAAATGTTCGCAATTATTTAAGACCAATGAGTTTTGATTTCATGTCCGATCAGACTCTTTTATCAAAGACTGAAATAATTCAATCCGGAGATGTAAGCTGGGAATTTCTGCCTATTTGGGCTAATTTATCAGAAATTGAAGCGAATTCATCATCAAATGATTTACTTTCAGAATTAAAATCAATTAATGAAAAACCATTAAACATTTTAAAAAAAGAAACCAATGATGTTGTTCTATCTAAAATTTATCATCCTGCTTGGCAAATTTATGACAATGATAAATTAATTCCAACCTACAAAAATTCTGAAGGTTTTCTTGTAGCAAAGATAAATTCTGCTGATTATTCCTTAAAAATTACAATTGGAAAAACAGAAAGTTCTCATCTAGCCGATGTCATAACTATCTTCTCAATTGTTTTATTTGTTATTTTTGTTTTATTTAGTCCGAGCTTAATCTATCAAAGAAGAAAATCATAATAAACTTGAATAAGTATTTATTTTTTAATATCAATTACTTGATTGAAATTATTTTTCGTTTAGAATATCAAGTCCATGACAATTATGCTTATCAAAAAAATCAAGCTTTCTCATTTGGCAATTGCAGTGATCGCAAGTTTAGTGGTTGGATCGATCAAATTGATTTTTCAGTACTTTGGTATCGAACTTCTGGAAATCAATGCGTTACTCACGGCAATTATCAGTGGCAATATCTTCATTCTAGGTTTTTTGCTTAATTCCACCTTAAGAGATTATAAAGAAGCAGAAAAAATACCGGTTGATATGGCCAACTCACTAGAATCAATCTATAGTGAATGCGAAATCATGCTTCATCACAAAAAAGATAAAAAAATTGTTGTTCCAGCCATTAAACAACTGCTAAAAATTCGACAGTTATTGAATGATTGGTTTTACAAAAAAGCATACACACAAGAAGTCTTGATGGAAATTGCTCACTTAAATCATTATTTTGCTCAATTTGAGGGTTTAACTCAAGCAAATTTCATTGTTCGCATGAAAAACGATCAGGCAAACTTGCGCAAATACTTAATGAATGCAAACTTACTTAGAGATACACCCTTTTATGAAGCTTCCTATAAAATTGCTAAAATTTCAGTATTTTTTTTATTGATGCTCTTGACTTTGCTCACCGCTGATCCTTTCTATGAATATATATTGTTTATATTGGTGATTGTATTTATGACAATTTTTTTAGTTTCATTAATCAAAGATTTGGATGATCCTTTTGAATATGAAGATGGTGATATTTCTGATGAAGTTTCTTTAAAACCCTTAACCGACTTCTCACAAAGAGTTGAAATAAGACTGAAGAAAGTTTGATAGTAAAATATAATCCCAATTTTCTGCAGTAGGCTTACTATGCAATAAAAATAGGAAAATGGTGAGGGTATTGTTGTTGAGCCACAACTCTGATAACTCTGTTCCTGTATATTGCAATTTACATCAGGCACTTTCTTTAAAGAATGTTATAATCATCGAATGAAACAGGTCATAAAAGTAATTAATTTGCGCAAAGAATACCCTCCTGCTAAAAAAGGCGGTTCTATATTTGTTGCGGTTGAAAACATCTCATTTTCTTTGCAAAAAGGTGAAATCCTTGGCTTATTGGGTCCAAACGGAGCGGGAAAATCTACCACAATTTCAATGTTGTTGGGAGTTTTAACTCCCACTGCTGGCCAAATATTTTATGAAGAAAAGGAATTAAAAAAATATCGTAGTCAAATTTTAAACTCAGTCACTTTTGCCAGCACCTATATTAAAATGCCATGGAGATTGACAGTTATGGAAAATTTAACTGTCTATGGAATGCTTTATGGTTTATCCAGAAATACATTTAATGATCGAGCCAAAAAATTATTAAAATTTTTTGATGTTTGGCAACAGCGCGATAAAACCATGAATCAACTATCCGCAGGTCAAGTCACCAGAGTTATGTTAGCTAAAGCTTTTATTCCATATCCCAAAATTGTTCTTTTGGATGAACCTACAGCCAGTTTGGATCCGGATGTCGCTCATGAAGTGAGAGAGTTTGTGTTGAAACAACAAAAAGAGTATGAAACTAGTATGATTTACACTTCGCACAATATGGATGAGGTAGCTTCCGTTTGTGATAGAGTAATTTTTCTCAATCATGGAAAAATCATTGCTGAAGATAAACCTGAAAACTTGGCTTCTTCCGTTTCCGTAGCCAGAATGAGATTGCAAGTCAAAGATGGTTTAAAAAGAATTGAAAGATTCGCCCGTGAAAAAGGATTTGATGCTTTCATTGATCAAAGAGAAATAGAAATTGCTTTAGATGAGCATCAAATTGCTTCATTTTTGCAACAGTTGGCTTCAGAAAAAATTGAATACACACAAATTACAATCGCCAAGCCAACTTTGGAAGATTTTTTCTTGTCACAAGCAAAAAAGGGAGTGAGTTATGAATAATTGGCTTGTTGAACATTTTCCGGTAATAAGGAGAATTTATGGATTTTCTCTCCGACATTTATATCCCTTAAAAAGAGATTTCGATTTACTGACAGATATGCTCTATTGGCCAGTAATCGATATTATTCTTTGGGGTGTTACTAGTCAGTGGCTAAGCACCGGACAAGGAAATTCTCAAGCAATTGCCACTGTTTTGATGGGCTTAATCTTTTGGAATATCATTTGGCGTTCGCAAAGTGAAATTTCAAGAAATTTAATTGATGAAATTTGGAACAATAATTTAGTTAATCTCTTTTCAACACCACTTTCATTAAAGGAATGGGTTTTTGGAGTTCTTTTGCTTTCGTTAATGAAAATGATTTTTACGATTTCTTTTATAGTGCCGATCATCTATATTCTTTATGCCGTAAATTTATTTATGTTGGGTTGGTGGGTAATACCTTTTTTTATTGGTGCCATCATAACTGGATGGTGGGTTGGTTTCATATCAGCCGGAATTGTAATATATTGGGGACCAAAAGTGCAGACTGTCGTTTGGACTTTGCCTGCAATATTATTGCCATTTAGTGTGGTGTTTTTTCCTTTGGCTATTCTTCCAACTTTTCTTCACCCTATCTCGTTTATGTTGCCCACAACCTACATTTTTGAATCGATCAGAGCTATAATTTTATCCGATCAAATAAATATAAATTATTTGATCATTAGTTTTGGTTTGAATTTTTTGTACTTGGGTTTGGCAGTGAGCTGGTTTGTTAGTCAATTTAATAAAAGCGTGCAATTAGGATTGGGAAGATTTAATTAGATTAGTTCTGAAATAAAAAAAGGCAAGTATTTATTGTTCAACATGATTTTGCTGTTCTAGTGACACAAACTGATTAATAGACTTGTCGCACAATAACAACATGATTTATTTGCTCATCTTTTGGTCAATTTTTGTGTTGCTTGCTCCTTCAATTAACTGTGGCTACTACCAGTCTCGAGCGCCTTGAAAATGCTCAAAAAAATTTATATCAAATTTATACATGTTTTTATTACTAGACAAGTCAATTTAAATCTTAATTTGTCGCTGTTTTCATAAGATATGGAGTTTTTCTTTTAAATTCCATATTTTTTACTCTTTTAAGTATTTTATGAATTATTGTGGGCTCAATTAATGATTTAATTTTTATTTCTTTTTCTGATAATTTTTGATCGATTGCTAGACTTAAAATTTCATCGGCCTGATCATAGGTAAAACCCAGTTCTTCCTCATCTGTTTGATTTTTCCATAAATTTGCAGACGGTTTTTTATCAATGAATAATGTAGGGATTTTCAAAAAAGAAGCCAACTGCCTTACTTGAGTTTTGTAATAATTTCTCAAAGGTTCAAAGTCACTAGCTTCATCTCCGAATCTTGTAAAATAGCCCAAATAGTGTTCAGATTTATTTTCTGTTCCGCAAACAAGACCATTGAGTTCATGCGCTTTATCAAATAGAAGAGTCATTCTGACTCTTGCTTGAATATTTCCAAGTCTTAATTTATTAATACTTTTTGAGATTGTGTTTTGATAACTTTCAACAATAGAAGTTATATCAATTTGCATGATTGATTTCTCAGAATAACCATTATGTCTGCAAATCAATCCTGAATCATGAGTAGATTGATTATTGTATGGTAGCAACATTGGAATAATTTTCTTTTTACCCATTGCCATAGTCAGTAGTGTTAATGCAACAGCAGAATCAATTCCTCCAGAAACACCAATAATGACACACTTCTTTTTATGAAACTTTACAGTTTCTCTAATAAAAGTTAATATTTTTTCAATTTCAAATTCATCAATAGTTGGCATTGATGAATTTTTCACATGTTTTGTAATCTGTATTTTATTCATAAATCTTTAAAATAATCATTTATATAAAGAATTTATATTAATGTAATTTAAAACTTCCTTTGGTAGAAATTCGCTGCAATTTAATTGATTATTTATCATTGTTCTTATTTCCGTAGAACTATATTTTAAAATTGGAGCTTGATCGAGCCATTTCATTCTCTTTAATAATTTAATTTTTTCGAAACCCTCCCTGGGATAAACATAAACTTGATATTTGTTTAATATGTCATGATACCGATGCCATTTTGAAAAATTACTCACTTGATCTGAGCCCATTAGCCACAGGAAGTCAATATGTGGATACATGAGACTTAATTTTTCAAGAGTATCAATAGTATAGCTTGGATTTTTCGAATTAATTTCGATTTCGCAGACAGGAAATTCGTTTTGCAATTTAGTCATGGCCAAACGATGATTTGTAGCTGAAATCTCTTTAAAAAAAGGATGTTGACCACATGGTAAAAGCCAGACTTCGTTGGCTATAGTTAGGCCAGCCCTTGCAACTTTTAAATGACCAAAATGTAGAGGGTCAAAAGATCCTCCCAGAAGTGCAATTTTGTGGCCAGTTTTTTTCCTCATCATTTCCTACCTAAATCGATCAAATTGTTGACTTTTTCACGTTAATTACCTCACATTTATGCTTTTTAGCCGAAATAATAAAAAATCTTTTCTTTTTAATTAATAGTCTTAAATTGTCTAATAATTTTATCAAATGTTCAATATTTAGATTATGTTGAAGTTTATTATTTGTGTTATAGTAAGGCACTATACATGCTATTTATAAGCTTTGCATTTTGATATTTTGAATCGATAATAAATTACATAATTTACTGATATGATGAATTGATTAATTGAAGTAAAGAATATAGTATAAAAGAAAAAGGAAGGAATAATTTATGTCATGGGGTAAAAAACCCAATGCTAGTACTAATCAAAATGCACAATCTGAACTACTTTGGTGGAGAAGAGGCGCTATTGGTTTGGTTGCCGCGCTAGTAATTGGTATGTTGGTTTTTGTTGGTATTCGAGTTAATGCGGCCGATGCGACAATTGCTGGCACGGTTAATTTTACTGCTTTACGTCCGGACCCGGGTGATGAGGGTACGGTGACAATTATGTATAGAGAAAAAAATAGAAGAGGAGATTTTAAATCCACCGGTCAAACAACTCCACTTCAAGATGGGGCCACGTTTACCTGGGATGGTGCATCAAGTGGCCGTACTTATGAAATGAAAGCTCTGCTTGAAGTTAGAGGTCAAGCAACTGGTACTTCTGAAGTAATTGTGGTTACCGCGCCGGCCAGAGCTGTAGATTTACCAATCAAAGTGACATGGAAAGACTTACCGCCTGATGTGGTAGCCGGATCCAGTACTAAAATTGGTGGAACGGCACATGTTCAAGGATTTATTCCTGAAAATTCTAAAATTGTTATTCAAGCTCAAGGAAGAGATCAGTCCGTTTTTCAGGATATTGAAACCTTAGAAAAAGCATCAATAGAAAATACTTGGACGTGGGCTAATGCTATTCCTTTACAAACATATCAAGTAAGAGCCTTATTAGTTGACAAAGATGGCAAACAAATTGGTTCTTCTGAAACCATTTTGGTTGAAGCTGGTGAAGTTGAAGTTAAATTAGTTTTAACCAGCGGAGCAAATCCTCCTGAGGAAAAACCAGCACCAACTCCAACTCCGGCACCTACCAATGCTCCTCAACCGACAGCACAACCCACACCTCCTCCGGTGCAAAATACAACCATTTCTGGGAGAATTTTCGTCAACGGTCCAATCGCTCAGGGATCAACTTTATTACTTTTGCAGAGAAAACCCGGAGAAGGTGATTTTCAGGCTATTACTCGATTGCAAAATGTCAGACAAGGTGGGATGGACTGGGTTTGGAAAGGTGCCAGATCTGGTCAGCAGTATGAAATTCAAGTAGCTTTGCAAGTTAACGAGCAAAACACGGCAACAGCTAGAGCACAAATTATTACTGCTCCAGCCACTAATATTGATTTCACCATCAATACGGGAGTTAGTATTCAAACTCCCACGGCCGAACCGCAAGTTGAAAACTGTCGCGATCGAACCGATGGCAGATGGGACGCAACAATTGTTTTTCCAACAGTTGCTGATGCTCAACAATATTGGTTGAGAGTGGGTGCAAATCCTGGATCTTCTGAAATGTTTAATCAGAGAGTGTCTGCCGGAAATAATCAAGATGTGCAACGAGTGACTGTTACTGTCGATAGTGGCAGAAATTATTTTGCTCAGTATGCATTTGCTCTCTGCACTGATTGTGCCAATGATCAAAACTTTAGCAACTTCTCCAATCCATGGAGATTCCATTGCGGAGATGCTCCAAAGCCGGGTCCTGGTGATTTCAGGGGCTATCGTTGTAATCAAAATACGAAAGTTTGTGAAGCAACTAATGATGCTAACGCACCATTTGCTCCAAACAATGCCGGTTTAGAGCAGTGTCAAAGAGCGTGTAGATAGGGTAGAATATAGGTTCGTTTAAATTTGACTGTGTAGTTTAAAATGAGTTTTTGATTGGCGCGGTGGGACTTTGTCCCACCGCGCCATCCCCTTAACAAGGAGGTGTCGCCTAGTGGTCTATGGCAAGTGCCTGGAAAGCACTGACTCGCAAGGGTCTCGTGGGTTCGAATCCCTCCACCTCCGCATATATCGATTTTTCCCTGATAGACCCGTCTATTATTGGAATAAGGTTGATGTGTCCTACTTCTTTTGTGACCAAAATGGTAAAGTGCCATTTAACAGCCTGTAATGGTTGATTTATCATGGTTATATGACTGCAATATCCACCCTTTTTACTAACTCATGTACTGTTCATGCTTCAGATTCACTCCTTACTGTCGGCAGAAAAGACGGAACTTTTGAGCCAAAAGAATTTAGAAAAACTAAGATAGTCTCTGTTGAACGTTATCGAGGAGCAATGAGCTATTGGGGGTTGGCATCATACGGAAGTTTTTCTACCTATGATTGGCTCTGTAGCCAGAGAGGAAAAGCATTAACTCTGAGTGCTGAAGAGTATGCGACATTTATTGCTACTGGTTTGAATGAGGTGTATGGAAAACTTGGATTGCTGACAAACCCTCAAGCTGGATTAGGCATCCATTTTTCATGCTATGAGTTCATTGATAATCAGTGGATGCCAGAGCTGTTTCTAATCACTAATTACAAGAACCTTAATTATGAAGTAGGAAATAGTGGTTTTCACTACAGTCGTGAAACCTACAAAACAATCTTTGGATCGGATAGCAATACGGACGATAGTAATGCTGAGAGCAGAAAGAAGGTTAAGCAGTACTTTGACGAAGTCGGTTTAGCATGGTTCAACAATGGAGATCCAGTGTTATTTAATCCAGCCGCAAACGCACTTTTTTCAGCATTCATGACTTTGAAAGACAGAGGAAATTTAAAACAACCATTTGGTCCAAAAGAATGTCGTGATTTAGCTAGAAGACCTGTCGAAATAGTAAAAAACGTTCAGAGAGATTTCTGTTCTGATGGCAAAAAAATAGTTGGTGGAAAAGTTCATGATCTATCTATAACTCCAAGAGGTGTTTACGAATCAGGAACTGGTGATACATAAATTGTGTTCAAGATAACGTGATTTTTTTCTCACTCAATACAAACCGTGATTTGATGAGTGCTATAGCTTCTCGTCTGTCTTCTGAAGATCCAGTTTTGAGCATATGCTCAAGATAGTCTCTCGCCATTACTTCATCATCGTTTTTAACTGCTGACATTTCAATTTCTGCAAGGTTACCAGACAAATATTCCTGATGTAATACCTCTGATCTTAATCGGTGAAATCGTTCAATTTCAGCTTTGATGGTTTTAGTGATTTTTGTGTTATTGAATTTGATATTGGGTAGCTGAGCAAGCAGCTGGCTAATTAATTCTTGCTCGGTAATGTATGGTTCATCGCAGTCATAGTCAACGGATCGAGTACAGTGGTAGTACACATACTTAGTCATGCCATCATACTTCAATTTTTTGATTCGCTCTTCAGCAGTGACAGAAGCACCACATTTACCACATATGCAGATGCTCTTGAAAGGAAAGGTGTTTTTCTTCCAGTCTTTTGGCGTAGTTACTAAGTGTCTTTGAACTTCGAGGAATAATTCCTTAGTGATGAGTGGTTTATGAGTTCCTTTATAAAGCTGACCTCCAAATTCAAACTCACCATAATAAAACGGATTCTTCAGTACTGTAAAAACTTTGCTTAATGCCAGTGGTTTGCCACTGCGAGTGGTAAATCCAATTTTGTCTAACCATCGTTTTATCATTCTCCCCGAATGTCCTTGGTGGCCAGCTCTCTCAAACATTTGAACGATAAATGGAGAACGTTGTTCATCAACAATAATTTCTCGAATACGATCATTTTTAATAAGGTTGAGGTATCCTAGTGGTGCTAATCCTGGTCGTATTCCCATTTCACACTTTGCTTTTAAACCACGCTTTACATTTACGCCACGATTATCATTTTCCAGCTTTGCTTGGCTACATAAAATCATCAGTAGGAACTTTTCATTTGGGCTGTTGGTAAAGCTTTGCGAGAAGGTTTGAATCTTCAGGAGTTTTCCCTGATCCATAAGATCAACGAGTGATCCCAAATCACCAGCGTTTCGACTCAGACGGTCAGGTGCCCAAGTTAAAATGGCATTGTATTTTTCTTCTCTGATTTCTTTGAGTATTTCAACAAAGAGCGGTCTG
>CAZTME010000027.1:0-12878 GCA_964614795.1 uncultured Pseudomonadales bacterium
CACAGGAAGATTTTCAATCTGCGGTTTTAGATTTATTCAATCAAGAATCTTATTTAAAAATGTTAGCGCTTGCCGAATGGGGCAGGGATCATCGTCAACCCTACTCGCTACAAAAATTAAAAAACTTTTTGAAAGACAATGATATCAAAATCAAGTTTCGCGAAGGACCAAGAGGCGGTCTTTCCGGGGCTGTGCTGGCTCACCACAACATTACAGAATTGGTAGTGCTTTTTTGGCACGATCACTGGTGGTTGGGAAAAACTGTTTCGGTTTCTAATCCGGATTTTTGGTCGTCCAGAGATAGATTAAGACCTTTTGCAGAGCATAAAAGAGGCATGCTTCCTCCAAAAGTGGCCAGAATGATGTGCAACATTGCCACTCACTCCAGCGCTATAAAAAACGGTTGTGTGATAGATCCTTTCTGTGGTACTGGCACCATTTTAATGGAAGCCAGAAGTTTGGGTTATACAACCATTGGCGGAGATGAAGATTTACAAGCTATTAATGGTTCAAAGCAAAATTTAATCTGGCAAAGTGAGAGAGAGACAAATCTGCCAAATTATTCACTTATTCACACTTCTGCTTCACACTTTACTCCTCCTATCAATACTCAAGTTACCAGTATTGTCACCGAGCCATTTTTAGGTAAGCAAACACCTCGACCGGAAGAAGTTGGCAATATTATTAAGGGTTTGGAAAAAATGTATTGGGGAAGTTTCAGAAATTGGGCCAAGTGGCTAACTTCCGGCGCTTCGGTTTGCATAATTTTTCCAGATTTCAGTAATATTGGTGGCTCAACTCAAGCTTTTGCTCCCCTCATTGACAAAATGAGCTTACTTGGGTATATTAACTCTTCTGAATCTTGGGATTATTCTCATTCCGATGCAGTAGTGAAAAGAAGGATCCATTGTTTTTCCTTCAAAAAAACAGAATAAATACTTATGTCACACGTTAAAGCTTCAGGCAGTGTTCGCCAACATAAACAAAGCAGTCGTCATGGAAAGCGACTTGGTTTGAAAAAATGGGGCGGTCAATCCATTTCTACCGGTCAAATTATTGTTAGACAAAGAGGCACCAAGTATAAGCCTGGTAAGAATGTTGGCCTGGGCAAAGATCACACAATTTTTGCTCTTAAAGACGGAGTTGTTAAGTATTCCATTTCTCAAGGCCGAACCGTCGTGGGTGTGACTGCAACTGTTGCTTAGATCTTATCTGTGGTATATATGGTGGTATGTCAAAAGATTTAATCCATCAATTACCTATAGAACTGCTTCAACCCAATCCTTTTCAACCTAGAAATAAAATTAAATCGGAAGAAATTCAAGAGTTAAGTGAGAGCGTGGCTTTGCATGGTATTCTTGAACCTTTAGTCGTTGCCGATACGCCCGCGGGCTATCAAATTATTGCCGGTGAAAGACGTTGGCGCGCCGCTCAAAAAGCCGGTTTAAAAACAGTGCCGGCCATTCTTAAAAAAGTCTCTCCCAGTGAAATGTTGCAATTAGCCATTATTGAAAACGTTCAACGAACAGATCTCAATCCTTTGGAAAGAGCTCAAGCGTTTTTACAATTAACCAGAGATTTTGGCATGACACCCAGTATTATTGCGGAAAAAATTAGCAAATCTCAACCGTATGTAAGCAATACTTTAAGACTTCTGGATCTTCCGGACGCAATTAAGGATGGTATTGCCGGCAATTTAATCACTGAGGGTCATGCAAGAGCGCTAATGGGTATTGGCAATCCACGTGACATGATCGACGCTTACAAACAGTTACTGAGAACCACCGGCACCGTACGTGATGCGGAGGTACTGGCGCGCAACTGGAAAGACGCTCAACAAATTCATCAATTAAAAGGAGTAAGAAGAGCAATTACCAGTCCCACCGATCCGGAGGCTTTAGTCTGGGAAAAGAAATTGCAAGAGATCATTCAAGCAAAAACTTGGGTTAATTCAAAAATTCAGCTATCTCGTTCAAAAAACCAAACTCGAATTGTGATTACTCTCAAAGGTTCGCAAATGGAGACCGAACAAGCTTTGCAAAATTTCATGAAACTGGCAAAAGAAAGTTCACCAGCAAATTAATCATCTGCATATATTTCACTTGAGTTCATCCCTTTTAACGTTGCCTAGACTTGTCACGAAATAACAATATGATTCATTTGCTTATTTTTTTCTCCGTTGCTCGCTTAGTCAAGTAGTTTTGACTACTATCAGTTGCAAGCTCCTTGAAAATGTTTCAAAATCTATAGCAAGTTCAAAACTAAATAGAAGATTTGATATAGGTAACTTTTACCTGTTACCTAGAGTAAGATAATAAACTGCCAATTCGTTTTGTGGTAGGTATATCAAATTTATTTATATTCTTGTTGCTTAACAAGTCTAATAAGAAAATGAGTTAAAAAAACTATGTTGTTAGTGCAACATATTTAATAACTCACCGAGGGTAAAAACTCTGCTGAAGTAATTGGCCAATATCTAAAAAAAGCTCTGCCAACAATCAATTCTGGGGGAACCGGTCCCCATGCTCGAGAATCGCTCGATTGAGTGCGATTGTCTCCAACTAAAAAATACTCTTTTGGTCCAAGAGTAATCGCCCTATCTTTGGTAAAAGCACCGGGATATGTTGGAGTGCCGGCAGGCAAGTAATCTTCTTTCAATAAATTACCATTAATGTATATTGATTCTCCTTTAACTTCCACCGTTTCTCCGGGTAATCCAATGACCCTTTTAATATAATCGCAACCTGTACCCTGAACGCAGTTTGCTCCTTCGGGAGCATGAAAAACTACAATTTCACCTCTCTGTGGAGAACGAAAACGATAAGAAATTTTATCTGTCAATAAATAATCAGCAGTTTGTAAATTTGGATCCATTGAATGACCGCTAACTTGATGAGGTTGCATTAAGAGCATGTAAACAATCGCAAAAATGGAAAAACCAATTACCAAGGTTTCTATTAAATCAACCACAAAAGCACTTAAACCGGCAAAAGCAATTTTTAACATGTTGCTATTATCACGCAACTTGGGTTTGTAATTCAAGCCCCAAGTTGGGATAATAGGCTTATTGCATAATCAAAACAGGAATTAATTCAAATAAACAATCTTGATTTATTGTGCAAAAACCCAAACAATTACAAAATCAAGATTAATTGAATTATTTCAATTACTATGAAAATGTCAAACCAATTACCCATTACTGCATGCATTCTACTTGATAAAAAAAATGTTGAGATTTTTCCCCGTTGTTTAAAAAGTCTCAATGATATTTTTTCAGAAATTCTAGTCTTAGACAACAATAGTGGATTTATTTGGGATAATATTGATCAATCAAACATAAAAGTTTACACTTATCCGGAAAAAATCCAAGATTTTTCTCAAACACGTCAGGAATTGATGCGGTTGGCCATCCATGAATGGGTTTTATTTATTGACAGTGATGAAGTCCTACTAGATTTTTCGGTTTCAAAACTTAATGAGCTAATTTCTAATCCACAAATTTCCGGTTTTTACCTTTCCAGAAGTGATGTTTTTTATGGAAAGAAATTAAATTATGGAGAAGCAGGTAATCAACAAATAATCAGATTAATGAGAAAGGATTTATCTAGCTGGCAAGGAGCCGTTCATGAAGTGGCCGTGATCAATGGTCAAGTTGCAGATTCCGGTTTAAAAATTGAACACTTTTCTCATCCCACAGTTCAAGCTTTTTTGGAAAGTGTAAACGAATACTCACAATTTCGCGCTCTTGACATGTCCGGATTGTCTTTTTCTAAATTATTGTGGCAACTCATGATTTATCCTCCGGCAAAATTATTTCAAAACTTAATTCTAAAAGCAGGCATTTTAGATGGCTGGCATGGAGCGGTTTATGCTTACTGCATGAGTTTACACTCTATTTTAGTGCGGATATATAATTATGAGTATGAGCATCATAAATAAGTGGCTTAAACTTGATTTGCGAAAAAGAGCACTCTGGTTTTTGGCAGTTCTTTATTTTCTTACTTTGCCTTTGGCTCAACTGGGAAGAGTGGAGTTAAATCTTGCTGTTTTCTACCTGAGTGATTTCGTTATTTTGTTTTGGCTCGTCTTTGGCTTAGTTGAAGTCAAATTATTTCTTCAAAATTTCTATCGCTGGTTTATTCAACATCCTTTATTAATTTTTTTCACGATTTGGACAGCTTTAGGCTTGGTTTTGGGTTCTTTTTTTGAACCTTCCAATCTTAGGCCGTGGCTTATCATTGCTCGAGCAATTGGTTATTTTATCTTTGCCGGTTCTCTTTCCATTTTCTTTGACAAATATTCGGTCTCCCAAAGATGGGCAGTTGTTGCCGGCGGGTTGGGATTTGTATGGTTGGGTTTTTTGCAATATTTTCTCTATCCGGATATGAGACAATTTTTCAGTTTGGGTTGGGACGATCATTACTTCAGAATGATCGGTAGCATGTTGGATCCCAATTTTTTAGGTATCATCATGGTAATTACTCTCACCGGTCTGTTATCACTGCAACTTCGCGCTCCAAAATGGATATTGCATTCTTTAGTACTAATCACATTGGTGGCTATTATTCTCACTTATTCCAGAGCCAGTTATTTGTCATTAATATTTGTTTTGGCTGGATTTTTCATCTTTCCACAAATAAATCAAGCTTGGAAAGGCTGGTTACTTTCATCTTTTTTTATATTAACAATTTTATCAGCTAGTATTTTAACTTTTGTTATGGCTCCAAAGCCCGGTGGTGAAGGAGTCAATTTGCAAAGATCTTCCAGCATCGATGCCAGAGTTAATTCTTCAAAAAATTATTTATCAGAAAATACACAATCCTGGCAATTATTTTTTGGCAGTGGTTTATTTTTTTCCAATCAAAATTCAATTTCATCAATGACAAATGTAGAAAACAATTCCTCTCCATTCTTCTTTGAAGCCAACTCGTCCACGCCAAATCACGCTCAAGCACCCGATTCATTATTTTTAACTTTGTTGCTGGGCACAGGCATTATTGGTTTGGTTGCCGGAATTGCTTCACTAATTTTGCTTCTCAAGTATTCTGCACAAAGAGATAGCTTTTCGGCTTTAGCCTTTGCTGCGGTTTTAATTCATGCTCAGTTTAATAACACCTTAATGGAACCGTTTGTTTTTCAGTTTTTAATGCTCTTTTTATTGAAGCCTCTTTCACCGGTCGACTTATTAAAACCTCATCGATCTGCATTTAGAAAAAAACAATAGACTTGTCGCGCAATAAAAACATGAATTACGAGAATCGTGTTGTTATTGCGCGACAAGTCTAATTTAAAAAAATTAAGTTTGTTTTACTCCATCAACTTTACCACTCTTTCCAGTTCGGTAAAATTTCCGGCCGGATCTGTTGCTTTGATCAAAATTTTATTTTCACCTTTTTGCAATT
This sequence comes from uncultured Pseudomonadales bacterium, assembly GCA_964614795.1. Classification (GTDB taxonomy): domain Bacteria; phylum Patescibacteriota; class Microgenomatia; order UBA1400; family PJMF01; genus CAZTME01. The sequence goes on from CAZTME010000027.1 coordinate 5,403, forward strand.
GAATTGATGTAGTGAATTGACCATCGGTATTTATACTAGCTCGACGATTATTAACTAAAACTGTAGCCCGAGGATCACTTACTCCGGTAACGGTAATGGCTTGGGTTTTTTTATCAAATGTTTGATTTTCTTCAGGTTGATTTAAGACCAATTCCGGTGGATTTTGATCAAATTCGATTTCATATTCTTTTGAAGTGGGAGATTGATTGCCTTTATCATCTTCAGCATAAAAAGCAATAATATTGGCACCATTTATTGCCTGAAAAGAGATAGAGAATTCACCTTCTTCATTAGTTTGAGTTCTACCGGCTTCACGACTGTTAAGTATTAAGACAACGTTTTTGCCGGTTGGAGAGTATCCTGTGATTGTTACTTGGCGATTATTGGTCGCAATTGGAGGAGCGTTGATCACCGGAGCTTGAAGAATTACCACTTCGGATTCTGTGAAGGGATTTCGATTGAGGTAATTATTTACCAAAGCTATAAAAAGAGGCAAAATCACAAAAATAAATAAAAATGTTAAAAGTATGGCGCCAAAAATAAATAAGGTTGTTTGTCTTAAAGCTGAAGATCTTTGTTTTTTAATCAATCTTGATTGCGATCGTTCCATTGGACTATTTTAGCAAATTAATCAATTGTTGAATACTTGAATCGTTCGATAAATATACACATTTATTACACATCTGATTTACTGGTAATCAATGGTAGTATTTCGCGATGAGCCAAGCCTTTCAGCGAGAGCGCAAATTATTAATTCCCCAGGCTGTGATTGATCAAGGGGTTAAGTGGCTGGCGAGCATTATTGCCGCAAAGTATTTTCTTTTTCTTGAAGAGAGAAAAAAACAACAGAAGCAAATACGACCTCCAGATTCTGAATCTACTCTTGCTCCAGAGCTCAAGCAGGCTGAAGACCCCTACGCAGATGCAATTGTGCTGTTGTCAGTACTGAAGGGTGCTGTTCCCTTTGGAGTAGATTTACAAAGAGCATTGAGTAATTTAGGCATTCCATTAAAACCTTATTATGTGAGTGCGAGTAGCTATGGTAATGAGACCCAATCCAGTGGAAAAGTGAATATCGATTGGATTCGCCTAACTCATGAAATCATTGAGAATAAATTTGTGATATTGCTAGATGATATTTTTGATACCGGAAGAACTCTCAGGGAGTTAATTAATGCCATTGAGAATATGAATCCATCTGTCTTGCACACAGCAGTCTTGCTCGAGAAAATCGGCGTGAGCGAAAGGATTGAATCGTTATTAGTTGTTTTTCAAATTCTCAATCTATGGGTGGATGGGTATGGTATCGATACAGCAGAAATGTACCGCGATGCCAAGGGTGTTTGGGTACACATTAATGATGAGCGGGATGCGCAACTATTTGAAAAATGCCAAGAATTACTAAATGAACAATACAAAGAAAAAGGCATTTCAACAAACAGATTAGTTCAAGTATTTCAGAAGATACGTCGGATTTTTTAAAACTGGTGATAAAAACACAACATCTGACAAACTGATTAATTCTTTTGAGAACATGTATTGGTATAACTTGCCACAGATCAGAACCTATCTGAAAGTACAACTCAGAAGACTTGTCGCGCAAAATAAACATGAATTCTAAACAACCGTGTTGTTATTGTGTGACAAGTCTAGAGGAAAGTCAGAGTAAAGATTAAACGTGGGATGATCATCCCTCAGCCTGAATGGCCTCTTTTTTTGTTTTGTGCACAGTTTTATCTGGATGGTGAGCTGGAGCGTAGAGAGTGTACATCTTCAATGGCGTGGTGGAAGAGGTATTGATGACGTTGTGCGCACTCCCAGCAACAATTACCACCGCGTGACCGGCCCGCACAATATGCTCTTGCCCGTCGATAATCACTTTTCCTTCACCTTCTTCAAAGCGGAAAAATTGATCATTATCTGGATGCGTTTCTAAGCCAATTTCCTCCTTTGGCGGAAGTGTCATTAACACCAATTGAGAGTGAGAACCGGTAAACAAAACTTTTCTGAAATTTTCATTTTTCTCTGTAGATGACTCAATATCAATCACAAATCCTGGCATACATACTCCTTTGGAATATCTTCTACTGAATTCAGTATATACCTTAAAATAATAGACTTGTCGCGCAATAAAAACATGAATTAATTTGATATCGATTTCGGAACATTTTCAAGGTGCTTGCGACTGATAGTAGTCAAAGCTACTTGAGGGAACAAGCAACAAAAGAAAATGACTAAAAGATGAACAAATGAATCTTTTTTGTTATTATCCGACAAGTCTAATATATATCAAGGATTAGAGATAAGCTGATTCTAAAACTTAAAAAGACTGAGCCAGGGAGGGGATTCGGACCCCTGACCTGCGGTTTACGATACCGCTGCTCTACCAACTGAGCTACCCTGGCATAAGTTGTATCATACCAAATCTTGTTGAATCAAGCACACTCAAGAAAAATAGTCGCTATTACCAAGATGTAGTAAATATTCTTAATTATTTTTGTCAACTAGCTTATCCAACAACAACATCGCTTCATGTAAATCTTCGCCAATGACAGCGTTGGCATATTCTGGGATATCACCCTTGGGATTAACTGCAATTGCATAGGAACTTAAAGAAAACATTGCTTTATCGGCTGGAGAGTCACCCATGGCAACAATATTCTCCCGTTTTTGGTCAATTTCTGACAAAATAGCTTGAATTCCGTTTACTTTGAAGTTTTTGCTTGGAAATGCTGTTGTATCAATTCCCTCAATAGTTTCTCCAGCCATAGTTGGATGTGACCCAACTATGTGGTCAATGGACAGTAATTCTTGATAATATTGCAAAACTGGCATGATATTACCAGAAGCAAGAATGGTAACAATTTTGCGTTGTTTTAAAAATTGCATCAACTCGCTACAACCTGGCATTAGATAGTTATCCACTCCTAATATCCGATATATGTGAGATTTGGTCATACCTTTGAGGAAATTAATGCGTCGTATGAGAGCATCTAGGCCTGGCACTTCACCTCGATGGAACGCTTCATTCAATGCCTCACTTTCCCTTGACTTGCCAACCGCATCACACAACACATCTAGAATATCCCTTGTCACCAGAGTTCCGTCAAAATCTAAAAGAGCAACTGTAATGTTCATAGAAATTGATAAAGAATGGTTGCCAAATTAGTATTATTACAACAATCCCTAAATTAGCCATCATTAATAAACCAAGTTTTTTTCTCCCTTCAAAAATCTTTCCGCCAGCAAAGCTATTTTGAAATGGTAATTATCCCAATTGTAGGGGAATGAATCTTGTGTTACTACTATAGAGATTTCCCTCTGATCAAAAGTTAATGCTGCAACTTCAAAAGAGATATTTTGTGTATGTACGTTGATCAACTTTTGAACGGGAAGGGCGGTGATGGCAAACACCTCATTTTTTTCTAATGTATATGACTCTAGAGGTGAGTTATCAACAACAAAGAATATTTCAACTACGTTGTGTCTTACCTGTCCACGCTCATCCGGACTAACATGCAATTTTCTTCCCAAGTACGTCAGTTGATTTTCTTGATATGACTTACCAAGTTCTTCTTGCACTTCACGAAGTCCATCCAACAGTGTTTCTCCGGCTTGATAGTGACCACCTGCCGTTACATCTAATTTGTTTGGGGCCCAAGTCGATTGAGGACTGCGCTGCTGATAGATAATTGCCGGTTCGGGCTCTGAGCGTATGATCCACAAATTAAAGGTGCCAATCCAATCTTCATCTAGGATAGCTTGATTTCTTGGTTTAACAACACCACTTTTCTGAAATGTTGGTGGTGTGAGAATATCAACGTCTTCCATATCAGCAACTTTGTGAGTTATCAAAACTCTCAATAAACGTCCTACCATCATTAGTCAAATTCATTTCCAACACCTCCTTTTTTGATAGCCATTTAAAATCATCATGCTCCCAGTTTAATACAACTTTTCCTGTTTGAAGAACACATACGTAGCCAATTATCACAACAAAATCACCATCATCACTCAAATAAGACTTAACATGGAATGGTTTCAGTTCATTTACTATTAATTGTGTTTCCTCAATAATTTCTCTTTGAATTGATACTAACGGATCCTCACCTTGCTCTAGAGCACCTCCCGGGAATGACCACTTACCGGCTAGTCCTGATTTTTCAGATCGTTGAGGAACTAAAATTTTATTTTCTGGATTAAGAACAATAGCTTTTTGCCCCACAATTGCACAAGACTTTTTGGGAATATAGTTTGGGTCGTATGTGTTCATGTTCATATGAAGCGGGAATAATACGGTGATCGATCCTATTAATGCTAGGCAAATATATTACAACAGATCTCTTCCTCGGTTTCAATCTCTTAAAAAAAGAATGGGTATTGATTCGTTCGCCACGTGTCAATGACTCCATCACCTGTTAATTAACTTTTTGATTGCAACTTTACTCTAGTTTTCTGTTTTCTTTTCTGAGTGATTTATTGAATAGTTTATTTTATAAAATTTAGGACTTGAAATCCTATTATGTATAGTATATAATCTGGTTATGATTACTAGAAACGCCGAATCGAAAGTTAATGAGTTGAGTGAAAAATATCCAGTTTTATTAGTAACTGGACCAAGACAATCTGGCAAAACCACCTTAGTAAAAAAGCTTTTTCCCAATCATATATACAAAAATTTAGAAAATCCTGATCAGAGAATCGCTGCTAAAGAAGACCCCAAAAGATTTCTCGAACTGGGTACTGGCCATCGAATTATTATTGATGAGGTTCAGGAGGTTCCAGAACTCACATCATATATTCAGGTAGAAGTTGATGAGCAACAAATAAACTCTCAATTCGTCTTGACTGGATCTCAAAATTTTCAAATCTCACAAACTGTTTCTCAATCACTTGCTGGTCGAGTGGCTCAGTTTGAACTTTTACCATTGACATACTCCGAGCTTTCTTCGTTCAAAAATGTATCTTTAGATCAACTATTACTTTTAGGGTCATACCCTGGCAAATATACCAGAAACATAAATCAGACTGATTTTTACAGGGATTATGTTAACACTTATATCACCAGGGATGTGAGAACCTTACAAAATGTCGGCAATTTATCCAATTTTTTGAGATTTATGCAACTTGTAGCTGGAAGAGCCAGTCAACTTTTTAATGCGAATGAGTTGGGCATTGCAGTGGGTGTTGATTATAAAACCATTCAAAAATGGCTGTCTGTGCTTGAGGCTAGTTACATTGTCTTCAGGCTAGAGCCGTATTATGAAAATTTTGGTAAGCGGTTGATTAAAAGCCCTAAGCTTTATTTTTATGATACTGGCATATTAAATTATCTGCTGGGAATAGATTCCGCCAAAGAACTACAAACTCACCCGAGTTATGGCAATATTTTTGAAAACTTCATCATCGCTGAAAAGTTAAAAACTATCGCTAATACCAGAGCGAATGAAAAACTCTATTTTTGGCGAGACAACAACGGTGTGGAAATTGATTTGCTTGTAGATAAAGGCTTAACTAAAGACTTAGTAGAAATTAAAAGTTCTCAAACATTTCAACCCAGTATGTCTAGTAATATTAAAAAAGTGACACCAATCATGTCAGCAAAGTACCAAACAGATAGCTTCATTGTTTACCAGGGGAGTTTTGAGCAGAAAATTCAAGATGTAAAATTAGTTAACTGGAGAAACTTTTGATGACGGGAGAAGATTATTTTAGTCGATCAACATTGATGACATTTTGATAAGACTGGCAATGCTCTGTACTTTAAGCTCGAACTTATTTCTAAAAGACAGATTAGTTTTAATAAACTGGAAAAAAGCACTTGTCTTCTTACAAATGCTGAATCTTTGACGAGAAAAAGGTCGGATAAAACCTGAAAAAGCTTGATAAATTGACGGAATAAGGCATTTCCTCCTGCTCATTTTGTATTGAGCGGGATAGGGGAATCGAACCCCCCTCTCGTCCTTGGGAAGGACGCATACTACCGATGTACTAATCCCGCGCGACAGTTCCCCAATTGTATCAGCTTAAATAACCCATTGAAAATGACTAAACTAATTACGCAATCAGAACATGAATTTAATCAAATAGATCGTGTTGTTATTGAGCATCAAGCCTACTGTATAATTGACGGTGATGACACATTTTTATATTATTCGACATGGGGAAACTGAATGGAATAAAGAGGGTAGACTTCAGGGTCATGAAGATTCTCCACTCACGCCGGATGGAATCGAGCAAGTAAGTAAGACCGCGAAAAAACTTGCATCAGCACCAATCGATCATATTTACAGCTCCGACTTAGGACGCGCCATTCAAACAGCAAGAATCATTGCCAAGCCACACAAAAAACCAGTTATTCCAGACCCAAAGTTGCGCGAAGTCTGTTTTGGAGAATATGAAGGTATGGACGTTTTAGATTACCAAAAAATGTTCGGACCAAGACATGATAAACGCCTTAAACTCAGTTACGAGGAGTCAATTCATTTTCGCATTCATCCAACCTTTGAATCAATTTATGAAACCTCACAACGAATGCTTTCTGCCCTTAAAAATCTGCACGAGCAACATTCAGGATCAACCATAGCTGTTATCACTCATGGTGCAGTCATGCGCTATACCCTTACCAGCATTTTAAACATTCACGTCGCCAAAGCACCGCACAACTGTGTTTCCAACGCCGCCTACATGCACCTTGAATACGAAAATGGATTTATGCTGATTGAATCTGAAGGAATTAATCTTCAGGTGGGGGAGAAGAACTTCGTCGCTCAGCGGATAGAGTAGCCTGAATCGATTTGAAAATTTTGGCCGGTGATCATCTTGGCAGCAGGTGAGCACAAATATAGAGCGAGACTTGCAACTTCACTGGGTTCTAAAAATCTACCCATAGGAATACGAGCCAACATCCTGTCAATCTCATGTTGCGGGGCAGTCAACCAATAACCACCCATGACTGGACCGGGAGAAACAGCATTGGCATTACCAAATGGTACGAACACTTTTGCATAGGCTTGCACCAAGTTAATAATTCCCGCTTTTGTCATTGAATATGCAATTGCATCCTCTTCACCCTGGGTAGCCATTTTCGAAGCAATATGCACCATCGAACCAAATTGTTGTTTGACAAACTGCTGACCGACAATTTTAGATAGATACAACGCACTCAACATATTCGTCTCGATCGTCTTTTGCCAGGCAATCTCATCACCATTCCACTCATCCCCATCCAGATATTCACCAATACAATTAATGAATGCATGCACTTCCTTCACTTCTGCAAACACCTCTGTGAGTACTCGTTTCACTTCAGCAGAATGTGTTGCATCCATTTTCTTGATGAGAAGTGAAGAATTATTTTCAGAAAGACTCTCCAGAATGGCATCTAAGGCAGAGTGATTCTCACGCACAACCGCAATTACTTGACCACTCCTGTTTAAAATAAACCAGTATCTAAGGAAGATTTGGTACATTAAA
>CAZTME010000028.1:0-12572 GCA_964614795.1 uncultured Pseudomonadales bacterium
AAAAATCCCCAAGTTTATGCTTACTTTTTATACAATAGTGCTGATTCTAACAAGCTCCTTTGATTACTTGAGCCAAAAAGTGCTGATTTTAGCAACTATTTTCAAAACATAAGTCTGATGCACTTCAAACTATCTTTGCGCCAAATATCCAAAATAAGAAAAAAATTGCTGGACAAGTCTTAAATGTAATGCTACATTGATAATGATGTCAAAAAATTATTTCTGGCCTTTAACATTAATTATTTTTGGGGCGATCTTTTCCGGCACATTTCTTGGAATGATGCCCATGCATTTAATTATTGTTTGGCCAATCCTAATGTTAATTGTGGGTTTGGGCGGTTTAGTCACAGCGGATAGAGTAGAATGGTTAGTGCCGGTAGAGAAAAAAACGAAAAAATCCAGTTCTTCAGCAAACAAGAAAAAATAAAATTGATATAGTTTGTGAAAAACTCTCCTTAACAATAGACTTGTCACACAATAACAACACGGTTGCTTAGAATTCACGTTCTTATTGCGTGACAAGTCTGTTTGATGACCTGAAAGATTAAAATGAAAACTGAGAATTTTTTAACGAAAACGATTTTTCTTCAATTTTTGCATTTGTCTATCCAAATCTCTTTTTTTTATTGTTTGCCGTTTATCATGCAATTTTTTGCCTTTTCCGACACCAATCTCCAACTTAATGCGATTATTGATGAGTAAGATTGAAATTGGAATTAAGGCAATACCTTTTTGTTGAGAAAGTTGAGTCAAATCAAGCAGTTCTTTTTTGTGAAGTAGAAGTTTTCTCGATCGATGGGGATCATAATTTTCATCTTTTAAAAATGCATACAATGGAATTAAGGAATTCAATAACCAAGCTTCTCCGGCAATAATTTTGACAAAAGCTCCCTGCAAGCTTCCTCTTTTCAATCTCAGAGATTTTACTTCATGGCCAAATAAAACTATACCCGCTTCAATTTTACGAGAAAATTCATATTCAAAATGAGCTTTTGGGTTTTTTATCAATAACATTCAGGATAGTATAACTCAATTTTTTAACTTGTCGCGCAATTTTTCTAAGTCGCTGAGATGATAAGTCCACAATCTGATGATCGGAGTTTTAATATGTTTCAAATCAATTTATGATTAACCACAATTCTTAGATAAAAATACATGTTTTGAACTGAAGGTGGAGAATTTCATCAGGAAAATTGAACCACCTCGGACTTACGCCCGAGGATCTTCTTAAGAGCATTAGATTAATTAATAGGAATTTTATAAATTACCGAGCCACTGACCGCATAAATTGTTTTTCCTTCTTCGTCAACTCCAATACCGGTGGCTCCGGCCAAAACCGGACTTTTTACTTGAGTAACAAAAATGCCTTCTTTAGTCACAATCACCACTCTTCCTTGGGATGGTGCAAATAAATACAAATTTGTAAAAGAAGTATCTGTTTCTAGAAAAATTGGTCCGGCTAGTGGCTCTGGTAATTGTGATAATTGAAAATTACTTTCTCGACCACTGGTGTATTTTTTAACTTCCCCATTTTTTGTACTAAGCCAAACATCTCCGTCCACAGCCATATCAACAATACTTTCCGCTGTTAACCCCAGTGGTGAAACCAACCAACCAATTGGATCCGAAAGCGAGGGTTCTCTCTGGGCATAACGATAAATATTGCGTTTTTCGGGATTAAAAACATAAACAAAATTTGCATAACTACCAATTAAATTAGCCGCACGATTGGAATCACCTTCCGGTTTAAGTTCTGATACTTCATTGCTGGTTAAATTGAGATTTTTAATGCCTTGAGCCAAAAATAAAATGTTTTCTTCGGATTGAATTGACAAATCTTTAGTTTGAGCTAAATTTTCAAGAGTGAATTCTTTGATCGCACCACTCAAAAAATCAATTGAGTAGCCAAATAATTGCATATCATCGAAAATAAATAATCCTTTAGGAGATGAATCAATTTTAGAGGCGACAAATCCAGATTTTTTATCTTGAAGATTCAACCAGACCGGCAATTCTTCTCTTTGAGCCGTGCCCATGATTTCTTGTAGTTTTAATTCAATTTCATTGATTAAAGTGTCGACCGCACTCCGATTGGTACTACCCGGAGTAGCTTGAGTTTGAAGGGCGCGAGCGTCAGCGAGCGCAATTTCCAATTGTTCTCTGCCTCTCACCGGATCCAATCTTGATAACTCCTGAGCTTGTAAAAATTTTGTCTTTGCATCATTGACAAAAATTTGAGCTTCAGCTTCTAAATTGTCTTGCCAAATTTGATAACCGATTGATGAAAGAGCAAAAATTAAAATTAAAATCAAAGAAATTATAAAGATTATGATCAACTTTTTTTTATGTTGAAAAATCATTCCTGATTTTCGATTATCATAAACAGAACTTGTTTCTATATTTGATGAAATTTCTGAAACATTAGTTGCCAATCCATCTGATTTTTTATGAATTTGTTTCTTTAATAAAAGCGCTTTCATTAATAAAATGAAATCATTAAAGAGTTTGGAAATGCCGGCAATAATAAATCTTAATAATCTTTTAGCAATGATCCCAATGCGAGTTATTATCGAAATGATATTTATTTTTCTGCTTGAGTCAGCTTCCATTTTGCTATCAGTTGATTCAACAAATTCAGTGGATTCTATTCCAGCTTTCAAATCGACCGTGTTCGTTTGTGATGCTGATGATTCTTTTGCATCATTATCATCATGCAATTCGTTTATTTTTTTATGTAAATTTTGTTGAAAAGATTTATGATTTTTACTAACTTCATTTATCGAATCAGGAGAAGTATTTAATTCTGGATGAAGAATTGGAGAATCTGGCGTTTCAAATTCTTGTTGTTGGAGGTCATTTTTATTTGCTTGATTCGCACCGGATAATATCGCCAATGCTCTGCCCTGTTCGTTGGAATCAATCATTTCAATGGCCTTGACCACCCCTTCAGGTTGATAACCTTTTTCTAAAAGTAAGTGAGTTTGTTCGATTTCTACTCGACAATTTTGAGTAGCTAGAATAATGACGTCTTCATCTGGATGGTGTTTACCCAATTTGGCTTGAATTTCCAAACTTGGAGCTATTACATAACCAAATTTTTCGTCTCTACGCAATATAATTTGAGCAAAACCACCCGCCAGCCAACCGACTTTATTGTCTTTAAAAAGTCCTAAAACAAATGATATTTTCAAATCATTCAGTCGGCATTTTTCAACCCAACTTTCACTTAAATTGTATGCTTTCTCTAGTGAAATATTTTTTATTGACTCAATGTCAGATAAAAATGTCTGTCCGAATTTGCGTGAGTCTTCGCCCACGACAGATATCACCAAAATCAAGTTAGTTGTGCCGATAACAAAATCTTTTACTTTACACCATGCTTGAAATTGTTGAGAGTCACAAACCTTATCTATCCGCCAATTGTCCATATTTATTGATAGTATAACAGAGATAAATTTACAATCTGAAAAGTGCGGCTAAGAGCAAAATGATAGATAGTCCAAAAACTAAATAACTCACTATTTGTAAAATTGGCCCCAATTTTGTTGTCACCGTATCATTCATAACATTAATTTGACGAATCACGACAAAAGCAAAAATCACAAATAGAAAAGCCAAAACGATATATAACAACTTAAAAGATAATAACAAGGCATCATCCACATTCACGTTAGTATCTAAATTTTGATTATTAATTGGAAATCCCAGTTGAAGTAAAGCAAACGAAATCATGCCACCCTACCTTCCAGTTGTTCAAGTTCTTCTTCCTGAAGAAGCTCATTAAGAAATTGCACAATGGTGTTTGGTTTTGGAACATCTTCAAACTCAAATTGTTCTCTGGTGCCAGCGGTTTGGATGTAAACCGTGCCATAATTAACCACGGTTTGTAAAGCTCCACGAGTTTTAGCCGTGACATCTTCAATTCTGTCTAATTTAGCCGAAGAAATATTTCTGTAAATCAAAGAATAAAAATCAATATCTACCACTCGTTCATCGGTAATAATATAAACGTTGTAATACCAAGATAAAAAAGATTCCAAAATAAAGAAAAGAATAGCTGTATACCATGTTATCGTGGCTGCCAATTGATAGGCGGATGGCAAAAAACTCAAGAGTTGTCCCGGATCAACGAAAGCCGGAATTAAAGCACCAATAGTTGCAATCGCAATCCATGGCAATTGTGTAACAGGGTGTTTGCGCAAGAGTAACAAAATATTTTCTTGTGAGTCCTGAGTCGCGAATCTGGTTCTGATTGGTTTGGGAGAAAACGAAGAAAAAGGTGATGTTGTTGGAGACAAGTTCCTCATCACCGAAGAATATTCATCTACATGACGATGAACTCTGGATACCACCTCTGAAGATACATGAGAAGCGGCCAGTTGTTTTTTGCGCTCATGAGATGATTGATCGATGCTCATTGAGCAATATTGTACATCATATTTAAATAGACTTGTCGCGCAATAAGAATATGAGCTGATTTGTTACAGATTGTGAAACATTTTCAAGGCGATTGCGATTGATAGTAACCAAAGCTGATTGATGGAGCAAGCAATAGAGAAAATGATCAAAAGATTAACAAAGAAGCCGTGATATTATTTCGAGACAAGTCTAATAATAGAATACTGTAATTATTTAGGAATAATCAACAAAATTTTAACTTTGTTGAAAGTCAGAGTCAAATAAAAACTTACAACTTTAATTAAGTTCGCAGAAGTTCTAAAAAAGTATTATGATCAATTTCGACTTTGCCAAATTGACGCATGCGTTTTTTACCTTTCGCCTGCTTAGCAAGTAATTTTTTTCTTCGAGTGGCATCACCACCATACAGTTTGGCGGTCACATCCTTGCGAAAAGCTTTTAATGTTTCTCTGGCGATTATGTTCCCACCAATAGCCGCCTGAATTGGCACTTCAAACATTTGTCTTGGTAATACATCTTTCAATTTTTTAGTCACGGCTCTTGCTTTTATTTGCGCCGATTCTCTGACGCAAATAAAGCTTAATGAATCAATTAATTCTCCATTGAGTAAAATACTTACTTTAACAGCATCTACTAAAGCGTAGCCGGATTCTTCATACTCAAACGAGCCATAGCCAGAAGTGGCGGACTTTAAAACATCTTGAAAATCTGTTATTAACTCGGATAATGGCATAGTAATTTCCAACACTAATTGAACACCAACATTAAGTGTCTGATTTACTACCCCACGTCTTTGTTGAATTAAACTTAATACGGCACCCAAATATTCGCTCGCGGTATACAGCTTGACTGAAACCAATGGTTCCTGAATATTTAATATTTGTGCCGGATCCGGCCATTGTGCCGAGGAATAAACTGTGATCGTCTCTCCATTTCTCAATTGAATTAAGTAACTTACCGAAGGTGATGTGGCCAATATTTCAAGATTAAATTCCCTGGAAAGTCTTTCCAAAACAATTTCTCCGTGCAAAATACCCAAAAAACCTACTCGCAAACCAGATCCCAAAGCCTGAGAATAAACCCCGGAATATTGCAACGCCGCATCTCTAAGCACCAATTTACTCATTGCATCTTGAAGTAGAGGAAAATCTCCAGATTCAACCGGATAAAGCTCCATATAAACTGCCGGTTTGGGCTCTCTATAACCGGCCAAAGGTTTTGCCGATTCGATTTGACTTGCTAAAGTAAGCGTATCTCCAATTTGTAAGCCTCTCACATCTTTAAGACCGGTGGCCAAATACCCAACTTGACCGGTTTGCAAAAGATTGGTTTTCTCATAGTTAGGTTTAAAAATTCCCAACTCAATTGGTTGAAAAGCCACTCCAGAGGAAACAAATTGAAGTTTCGTTTTATCTGGTAATTGGCCGTCAACAACTCTAACCACGGCAATAGCACCTCGGTGTTGATCAAAAAGAGATGTTACCAATAATGCTCTGGTTTGCGAAATGGTGGATTCCGGTGAAGGAATTCTTTCAATAATTGCTTCAAGTAAATGATCAATACCAATATTATTTTTGGCAGATACCAATATTACATCTTTCTCTTCAACTTGACATAAATCCATGAGTTGAACCAGTGTTGCTTCCACATCTGCGGAAGGCAAATCGATTTTATTGATAACCGGAATGATTTTCAGTCCCAATTGACGAGCCCGTTCGTAGGTGGAGAGTGTTTGCGCTTGAATGCCTTGAGATGCATCTACGACCAAAATGGCTCCTTCACAAGCGGCAAGAGATCGGCTCACTTCATATCCAAAATCCACATGTCCGGGCGTATCAATTAAATTCAATAAATATTTTTCTCCAAAATGATTATAGATGATACTCACCGGAGCCAACTTGATAGTAATGCCTCTTTCTTTCTCGATGGGATTACTATCCATTAACCTTTCTTGAAAATCTCTTTCCGCTATGGAATGGGTGGTTTTAAGCAAGCAATCGGTTAGCGTCGTTTTTCCGTGATCGATATGAGCGATTATACAAAAGTTGCGAATTTGTTTGGTATGCCAATTATTTTCACGAAATGATTCTTCAGAAATAACCTGTTTTTTCTCTTGAACAGTATTTTGAAGTGATAAGTTATTTATCCCGGAAAATTGTGACACTTGATTTAAAATTATTTAGTAGTTGAGACAACCAATTTACTCAATTGAGATTTGACTCGACCAGCTTTATTCGAATGGATAATATTGCGTTTTACGGCTTTATCGATGCTTGAAAATGCTTGATTAACAGCTTGCAGTGTGGGTGATTTTTTTACCGCATCTATCGCTGTCTTCATTTGAGAGCGAACTCGCTGATTGTAAGATCTTTTCTTTTCACTGGATCTGGCGGCTTTTTTTGCATTTTGCAATAATGGCATAATCTTCCTTAAAAATTAAGCTTCTTAGGAGGTAGTATTCTAGCAAAACAACTGCAAAAATGCAATGACAGTTATTATTTAAGACAGGCTATAATACTCATTATGTTAAAAAGAGTGGAAATTCCCTCATATCTAAAACCTAAATTAAGTTGGTTGGAAAAACAACAAACTTCAATTTTATCTGCTGCGGCAATAATTACTGCCGCAAATGTTTTATCTGCGATAACCGCACTTTTTCGTCAAAGAATTTTAACCGATCTTTTTTTTGACACACAGACCGGCCAACAACAACTGGAGGCATTTCTCATTGCTTTTCAAATTCCGGATATGTTATTTCAATTATTGGTAATTGGTTCTGTTTCCGCTGCTTTTATTCCCGTCTATACTCATGTCAAAAAAAAATACGGAGAAAAGATTTCCTTTTCGTTAGTCAATGTCCTACTCACTATCTTATTAAGTGTTTTTGTGGGCATTAGCTTGGTAATAGCTTTGTTTAGCCTACCAATTACTCAACTGCGAACCGGGGCGGGTTATACTCCCGAGCAAGTATTGTTAACCGCCGATCTCACCCGGTGGTTGTTAATCGCTCAGCTCTTTTTCCTGGTCTCGAGTGTTCATGCCGCCCTTCTGCAATCTTACCAACGTTTTATTATTCCGGCATTGTCACCCATTTTATATAATTTGGGAATTATTTTGGGCTCTCTTACCCTCACTCACACTTTTGGAATTTATGGAGCGGTTATTGGAGTTTGTGCGGGCGCCTTTTTGCACATGATTATTCAACTGCCATTTTCCGCCAAAATTGGCTATCGTTTTAAAATCGATTTTAATTGGCACACGCCCGGATTTTCAAAATTAATTTTGCTCATGCCTCCTCGAGTTTTAACTTTGGCCACCGGCGAACTTCAAAGCTTGCTTCTCACATTTTTTACCACAAATTTAAGCAGTTTAAGTTATTTGATCATTCGCTATGCCTTAATAATTATTACTTTGCCGATTCGCTTGTTTGGCGTACCCATAGGTCAAGCCTCATTGCCATTTTTGTCGGATCAATCCGATCCTAATGAACGACATATTTTTGTTGAATTGCTCACAAAATCATTAAATCAAGTTGCATTTTTTGCCATGCCGGCCGCTATTTTATTAATCATTTTGAGAGTACCGATTGTGAGAATCGTTTTTGGGACTCCCAATTTTCCATGGGAATCAACACTTCAACTGGCTCAGTTAGTTGGTATCATCGCCATTTCCGTCACGGCTCAATCAATGGCGCAAATTGTGATTAGAGCATTTTTCGCTCTTAAAGATACGGCTACTCCATTATTAATTTCAACTGTGGATTTGACAATTTTTGCTATAGGAGGCGCATTCATCTCTTTTTTTGCCCCTGAAAAAGGACTGGTTGGTTTGGCTTGGGTAATTTCGGTGATGGCATTTTTAGAATTGGCCTTACTATTACTATTTTTGCATAAAAAAATTGGCCATATTTTGTCTTATGATTTTTTACTTAATCAAGGGAAAATCATTAGCGCCAGTTTTTTCATGGCGATATTTTTATATTTACCTTTTAGAATTTTTGACTTATATGTCTTTAACACATCCAGAACGCTGGAGTTGATTATTTTGACGATTTCAACCACTACCATCGGCATGTTGGTATATATTTATTTTGCACATCTTCTTGCCGTACCGGAGTTAGTGGTAGTGCAGAAAATCTTTCATGCTTTCAACAAAAAAACCGGCTCTGCATTACCGGCAACCACCGAGGTGGTTTCCCAACCGGTTGAATCTGATTCTGTTTAAATTGAGGTTTGAATAAATC
Source organism: uncultured Pseudomonadales bacterium (assembly GCA_964614795.1). Taxonomy (GTDB): domain Bacteria; phylum Patescibacteriota; class Microgenomatia; order UBA1400; family PJMF01; genus CAZTME01. The sequence goes on from CAZTME010000028.1 coordinate 8,663, forward strand.
CCTTGCGTTGTCATTACTAAGTGTGATAACCTTATTGCGGATAATAATCATGTCTGCCCGCAAGAAACCACTAGCAATTAATTTAGTTCCTCAAGATCCTTTCTTGGAAAGTCCCCTTGGCAGATTCATGCAATGGGCCATGGGTGCCGGACGTTATATTGTTATTTTCACAGAAATAATCGTCATTCTAAGTTTTGCCGCCAGATTTACCCTGGATAGGCAAATTACCGATTTAAATGACAAATTAAATCAGCAGGTTAACATGATTAAAGGTTTTCAAGATTTGGAAGCGGAAATTAGATTGGTACAAACTCAAACAGAAGAAATAAAAAAACAACAAAATTCTGACAACATGCTCAAGATTTTTGAAGAATTAACACGCATCATTCCGGTAGATGTAACTTTGGAAAAAATGCAAATTTCAAGAACTGGTGTTTCCGCTCAAGGAGTTGCTCTTTCTCAATCAGCTTTTTCTCAATTGGTTAACAACATGCAACTTTCCGGAAAATTTTACTCAGTGCGTATTGGCAAAATTGAATCTATTGAAAGTGGTTCAACTGCGGTATCGTTTACAATCACAGCCGATACTGCACAAGCTCCCCAGGTAAAAGCCGCCCCTCAACCCGTAAAAGAAACCACTGAAGAAAATATCCTTGAATAGAAAACCCATGACAGAAAGACAAGAAAACCTCACTAACTCCGCTAAGGCTTCATTGGTGCATTTTTACAATCAGCCAGTAGCCAAAATTTCTTTAGAATTATTTTTTTCGATTACTTTAGTGATTTTGTTGGCCATTTTTGCCGTCAAGCCCACACTAGAAACCATTGCCAAATTAAACGCCGAAATCGCTGAAAAACAAGAACTTACCGACTCACTTTCTTCCAAACTCACGGCGTTGCAAAGTGCCAGTCGTTTGTATGCGGAAAGTCGAGATAAAATCGGATTACTGGCGGAAGCCATGCCACCCTCACCGCAGTTACTTACTTTATTGAAAATTATTGAACGCATAGCCAGTGACACGAATGTTGTCATTACCAGTATGTCTTTAAGTGATTTTCCAGAGGAAACAGAGCAATTGTCCACAGCAATTAACGGCACTCCCAAAATCATCACTTTGAATCTTTCTGTTGTGGGAGAATACAATTACATTAAAGATTTCGTTCGCGCAATCGATAATTCCAGAAGGATTCTCTCAATCAATTCGATTTCTTTTTCAATCAACGATGAAAAGGGTGCCAAAACTCTACAAGTCTCACTTGCGATCAACGCGCCTTATTATGGAGTGGAATAATTTATGCGAGCCGATCAAAAAAACGCCAGCTTCATTAGTCAACAAATTGCCTCCTTGCAAAGAAATTATTTGCTTATGGTCGGCTTAATTCTACTTTTTGTCTGTGTGTTAATTTGGACGCTTCTTTCTGTGGCCAGTATTAAAGATGAGTCAGACATTAGCGCTGAGGCAAAAAAATATACCAAACCGCTCAATCCAAATTTTGACCAATTGGTGCTAGAACAGATTTCTCAAAAAAAAGCTTATTCGGCAGAAGAACTGGCGGATTTTCCGATTTTTGTTTTTGCCCAAGCTAAAAATGGCGGTGGCAGAGCCATTCCAATTGATACTCCCGCGGAAGTAATTAAAGAAATTCAAGAAGGAAAAGCTAGTGCTCCAATTGTTATTCCTCGTGCCACTTTAAGAGAAAATCAAGCTACAACTTCCGCACAAACAATCAATCCAAATGCGGTAAACTCCGCCACTACTGCTGCAACTAGCAGAACTACAAATTCAGCTACGAATTCTGCTAATTTTTAAATTTTCAAGATTTTTTTCATACAATAAAAACGTAAGAGATTTTTATTATGAAGCGAGACATCTTTGTGAGACAAGTCTCATAATTCTGGTTTCGTATTAATTATGGATTGCACTTCCGCAAAAAACTCTCTAGAGTATAGATACACGTATTTTCGTGTGTGTATTTTATGATTCAACCTGCACCAGCAACTGGCAAAAGACAATCAGCTTTTCTTAAAAGGCAGTTTCCCACTTTGTTGGGCTTGATTTTGTTAGTGGTTGGATTGGGCATTGCGGCTGTCCTTTTTGGCCAAGGAACAGGCATTTTTCTTCCTCGAGCCAGTCCGGAAACAACGCCGAAAAACATTCGCGTAAGCAACGTCAGCGACGATGGATTTTATGTAACTTTTTTAACGGATGTGGCTACAGCGGGTTTTGTCAGATATGGCACTGAAAAAAACAAATATCAACAAGTTGGTGATGAACGAGACCAATTGTCAGGCACGGTTGGAGAGTACACTTTGCACCACATTCGCATTAAAGGTTTGCAACCATCTACCACCTATTATTATGTTTTGGGCACAGGCAAGGGAGCCTTGTTTGATGATGGTGGTGAACCATTTGTAATTCGTACTGCGGCCAGAACAGGCACTCAACCCAGAGTTTCCAACGCCTACGGAACGCTCATGAATCAGAATGGCACTCCTGCAGAAGGAGCAGTGGTTTTTGTAACCGCTCCCGGGGCGGGCACTCAATCTTCTTTAGTGAGAAATTCCGGTGGTTGGTCAGTTTCTCTTTCCAATGCAAGAACGAAAGATGGTTCTGGTTTTGCCGATATTCCCACCGGTACTGAAGTAGTGATTCAAGTTCAAGGTACTTCAGGATCACAAAAAATGGATACAACCGCCACAATCACCAGTAATCAAGCCATAGATCTTGTTTTTGGGGCACAAAACTCAGGTTCGGCATCAGGTCGTACCAACGGTGATTCCAATTCATTGCCAAACGAGTCAAATGGTTCGCCAACTCAATATGCCACTTCTTCCCCAACTTTGGCGGATAATTTAACTTCATTGGCTACTCAATCATCGCAGTTTTCATCAAGTCTTGTTGATTCTTCCGCTAGTAGTTCGGCAACAAAATCTGCGTTGTTAAAAAACAATCTTTTGTTGGCTACTTCTTCGGCAAATGCGAGCGCTTCGGCGAACGCCACCGCCTCCGCAGAACCTTTGGTTGTAGTTTTAGACTTGGAAAAAGCATCTGAAAGCGCTCAACCGGTTGTAGAAACAACAAGACCAACGATTACCGGAACCGCCAAGCCAAACGTGGTAATTAACGTGCAAATTAATTCTGAAACTAAAATTAATACTCAAGCCACCGCTGATGATAATGGTGAGTTTTACGTTGATTTGGATGAATTAGGTAAAGATTTAGAGCCAGGAAATCATTCCATCACTTATTCTTACGTTGATCCAATGACGGGAGAAACAATTACGGAAACACAGGAATTTGTGGTTAATCCAAGACCTACTTATGCAACAAGCAACACTAATTCAAATTTAGCTCAGGCACAAGCTATGGCAACTCCCAGACCCACTCCCACTCCTACTCCAGCCACTCCATACGGCACCTCTAATCCTTATCCTATTGATTCATCACCTAAACCATCTACCGGAAGTGCCGTTGCTTCTCCTTCTGCCAGCGCTTCTCCCAGCGCCACTCCAAGATCAACTATCAAACCGGCTACAAATAGTGGCACGCTCATGAATTCCGGTTCGGTGAGCACCACTGCTTTATTACTGGCAGGCGGGCTGTTCTTCATCGTTTCCGGCATTTGGAGCTGGTGGATTTCTAGAGAATTAGCGGTAGTGGTTGAAGAATGATGTGTTGAATTATTACTCAGATTTGTCACGGGCAGGTCGTAACACAATATCAACACAGCCCATTGGTTCATTTGTTTATGATTATCTTGAGTTACTTAATCCCTCCAATTAACAGCAGATAATATTCTTCCCAAAAGACTTGGCAATAATCCCATATTTATATCAAATTAATTCATCTTCTGATTGACCACTCCTGTTTAAAATAAACCAGTATCTAAGGAAGATTTGGTACATTAA